>JBIKLJ010000180.1:0-10017 GCA_044359895.1 Pirellula sp. | reverse complement strand
CCATGGTGTCGTGAACCGTTTTTTGATTCACTACTGTGTGACAGTGTACGAGCTTCCAATTACCTGTCAAGTCGAGACATGACTGCCACTATGGAACCAATCCAAAAATGGTGCCCAAGAATTTAAATCTCTTCCGTTCGCTCTGGTTCGCGGGTTTGTTCATTTCCCTGATCGTCGAGATTTCGTTGGATCGCGTCAAAAACCTCGCGGCGATGCACGGGCACCTCACGAGGAGCTTCGACCCCTAGACGCACTTTGTCGCCACGAATTTCGACCACGACGATCGTGATCTCATTATTGATGACGATGCTCTCGTTCTTTTTTCGAGATAGTACTAACATGACTTCCCTTCCTCTGATCCTTGGGCAAAATACCCAACTCCTAAAATGGTTGTAGATTCAATCTGCTTGATGCTGCTCAAGATGGCTTTGAATGGCTACGCACTTGATCTATGTACCACCAACTCTAAATGCAACTGAGTGACAGTCAAGAAAAACGCGGGACTGTCAAGAAGAATTTTCCAAAAATTTACTTGAAGATTGGTCCCGGCTGCTCAACCGTCACTGTTTTCCCGTTCTAGAACCATTGTTCCTCCAGAGTACCGCTTTCTCATGGTAAATCCCAAAACGAAATCTGTTCGAGCGATTGCTCATTCGATTTGGATGGATTTAGCGGGAGTATTCAGTGTTTTTCTGGTTTACGCAGGTTATTCGGTCCCTTCGGTGAACGAACCTCATTATTGGACAAAAGCGGCTCATTTCTGGGACCCCAGTTTTGGGAAGGGGGATCTTTTCTTGGAATCAGGCGATGCGCATTGGCTTTTCTTTGCCACGTTTGGATATCTGACTCAGTGGTTCGAGATTTCCCAAGCGGTTTGGATCGGCCGATTCCTTGTTTGGATCGCCTTGGCATCGTCATGGACTTTTTTAGCGAGGTCCCTATGGGTGGTTGATCGCAATTCGGGACCCGTCCATCAGTATATGCCTCTGACGGGAACCGTCTGGGGAATCATTTGGCTTTGCGGCATGCACTGGGGGCATTGGGCGGGCGAATGGGTGGTAGGTGGTTGCGAATCGAAGGGTGTCGCATACGCCTTTATCTTTCTTGGGCTTGCGATGGCGATTCGACGGCAATGGACTTACGCTTGGACATTTCTAGGATTCGCAAGTGCATTTCACGTGGTGACTGGGATTTGGGTCATTGCGTGCGTCGCTAGTGTCTCGTTTTTTCTCGACTTTGCGTCAACAGATCCACGACAGTTGGGTATTTCTAGCTCATGGACGATGCGATTTAGGCATTGGATCGGTACCAATAGGAACGGTTGGCTCCTTTGCTTTTTCGGAGTGCTGATTGGTGCTTTGCCTGCGCTTTTGATTGACTGGAACGCTACAACCTCCGTTGCAACAGAAAGTGCTGTCAAGCAGGCATACCTTCGACTAGGGCATCATTTGGTTCCTACCCGTTTCAGTCCTGAACGGTGGCGATGGTTTGGAGCAGAGCTTCTGATCACGTTGTTCTTCCTGGTTGCTATTGCCTTCTCGAAGCCCTCCAAGAAGGCCGGCCAGGTAGCTGTCGAAGCCGAGGTTTCGAAGTATCTCCCTAATTTGTTTTGGTCGATGGCTATGGATTGGCAGCATGCTTTCCGAAGCTTCCCCCGTGGGATTCAGTTTATTTTTGGTTGCGGATTGTTCGCTTTTGCCATCGCGATGATGGGGCTGGCCATCGATCTGGTTTTCTCAACGCAGCGTCCTGATATCGCAGCTAAAATCCTGCGTTTTTACTGGTTTCGATGGAACGACGTGGCAATGCCCATGATGATCGGAGCGGTCGCGATTGCGTTTGGATCGGGCTGGGTCGTCCATCAGACGAAACCAAAAAGAATGCGATGGTCGGTATGGTTCGCCATTTTGATTCCAGGCACTTTGCTGTTGTATGAGCGTCTGGATGGGGCTTTCAAGGAAACAATCCCGGCAGGCGACAAAGCTCATCTGATCGTGAAGACCGACTCGCCCGAAGATCAGCAAAAACATTACCGCGATTGGGTGGCAGTTTGCCAGTGGATCAAAGAAAACACCGATAAGGAGGGATTGTGGCTGACTCCTCGACGCCAACAATCCTTCAAGTGGCATACGGGTCGCGCCGAGCTTGCTTGCTGGAAAGACGCTCCGCAAAATGCAGTTGCCCTGGTCGAATGGGGCAGTCGACTCGCCATTGCCTATCAGTTTAACGAACAAAAAATCTTGCAGCCTTGGACAGAACAAAAGCTCCAGGATCTTCGTAATCAATATGGCATAAGGTATGTTTTGTTAGACAGAAGAGTATTGCGTCAGTCGCCCCTGTTGCTTCCAATGCTCTACCCTATCAACAACGATTCGAATTCGACCTTTGCCGTTTTCGAATTTCAAGATGCCAATCCTGCCCCTGCGAACCATCTGCCAACGAAACCCTAAGCTTGAACAAAAAGAAGGCTCAACCAACGGCTCCCTCGTCGAAGCCTAAAAAGAAAGAAGGCAAAGCCGCCGAAACGAAGGCGACTAACGCCCCAACGCACAAGATGGTGACCGAGAACCGTAAGGCTCGTCATCAGTACGAGATACTTGATTCGGTCGAGTGCGGGATCGTGCTTCACGGCAGCGAAGTGAAGAGCCTTCGCAATGGTCGCTGTTCTATCGAAGAAGCGTACGCGCGTTTGACGAACGGAGAAATGTGGCTAATAGGTTGCGAGATCGATGAATATCGTCAAGCAAGTATTTGGAACCACCCCACCAAAAGAATCAGAAAGCTGCTGCTGCACCAACGTGAAATCGCAAGGTTTGCCGGCCGAGCCAAAGAACGTGGCTTGACCATGGTTCCCCTGCGAGTCTATTTCACCGATCGAGGTGTCGCGAAGTGCGTGATCGCCGTCTGCAAGGGAAAGAAAGCTCACGACAAACGTGAGACGCTGAAGAAGGCGGATGCGAACCGAGAGATTCAACGCATCATGAAGAATCGCAAGATAGGCTAGGTGGATCGTGCAAGGCAACATGCTTGAAATCGTCGATTTAAAGAAGTCGTATGTTGACCCAGACGGGAATCGAATCAGCATCATCGATATGCCAAGGCTTAGCATCTCCGAAGGGGAGCAAGTCGTCCTACGTGGCGAAAGCGGTGGTGGCAAAACAACTCTCTTGCATTTAATCTCCGGCATCGTCGGGGCCGATAGCGGCTCGATCAAGTTGGACGGTATGGAGTTAACCAAATTTTCTGAAACAGGTCGGGATCGCATTCGAGCGGCAAAGATGGGTTACGTTTTCCAAACGTTCAATCTGCTACCAGCGTTCACGGCTCTGGAAAATGTGAAGCTAGGCATGACCTTCGCTCGAAAAAAAATGAACCTAGAGCGGGCCAAGGAACTGATCGAACGAGTGGGCTTGGCCGATCGGATGCATTATCTGCCCTCGCAAATGTCCGTGGGGCAACAGCAGCGGGTAGCCGTCGCGCGGGCTCTTGCTAATAAGCCGCGACTGCTGCTGGCCGATGAGCCAACCGCCAATGTGGACCCCGCAAATCAAGATCGTATCATCGAACTGATACAAGAGGTTTGCCGCGAAGACAACGTGGCGATCCTAATGGTGACGCACAGCGATGAAATTTCGAGTCGGTTCGGGCGTGTTGAACGCCTCGAGAAACTCAATCGCCCAAAAGCTGCTCCCTAGAGCCTTCGAAAACACTCGACCCACGAATTCCAAATGAATCTATTTTCGATCGCCGTCCGAAATCTTCTCTATCGTAAGCTCCCTACCGCCCTGACCATCCTTTCGATGGCCCTAGGGGTTGCTCTTGTGGTTGTCGTACTGACCATTTCGGGAGTCGTCGAAAAGACTTTCGAAAGGACTAGCAACGTCGGCTACAACCTGATTGTTGGTGCAAAAGGAAACTCCATTCAACTCACATTCAACACAGTCTTCTTTTTGAGCCGCCCGGTGGAGAACGTCAAGTATTCGTACTACATGGAATATCTACCTGGTGATGGTCGCCAAAAGGAGATCGCTCGCGTCGGCGGGGTTGTGGATGAACCGGAACGCGATGGCAAGTATTCCAAATACATGCGAGGCGGATTCGCAATCCCATTATGCATGGGTGACTATGTAGGTCCTTTTCGCTGTGTTGGAACTACACCGGACTACTTCAACGAATTGCGCCATGGAGACGACTTGCCTTACACGTTTACTCAAGGCAGAAACTTCGTTGATTATTCGGAGGAGCATGGGTACTTCGAAGCGGTGATCGGATCGCAAGTCGCGGCCGAAATGAAGCTTGGCATTGGCAGCGAGATCTTTGCCTCGCACGGCGCCGCTGGCGGCGTCGCTCACGACGAAGCTTTCCGTGTCGTCGGGATCTTGGCTCCGACAGGAACCCCGAACGATCGAGGTGCGTTCGTAAACATAGAAGGGTTTTATCTTCTAGCCGGTCACGTCGCGCCGGATCGCGATGAACAGTCGGGTATCGAGAAACCAGGAACCGCCAAAGCACCGGAACGCGAGTCTGTTTTGTCGAAAGTGCGTTTGCCCATCGAGAAGCGAGAGGTGACAGCCATCCTGATCAAACCAAGTGGCATGAATGCGATTCAACTGGAAAGGCAAGTCAACAAAACCTCGTTCGCCCAAGCGATTTCGCCCATCAGCGAGATCAACGGGCTGTTAGGGTTCTTTGTGAAACCAATCAAATGGGCCTTACTAGCGTTAACGAGCATGGTTTGCGTTGTCAGTGCCATCTCGATTTTAGTTAGCATCTACAACAGCATGAGCGAACGAAAACGGGATATCGCAGTGATGCGTGCCTTGGGTGCTTCACGCGATCACGTTACCTACATTATCTTGATAGAATCGGTTTTGATCGCTTTGATCGGAGGTGGCATCGGCTGGATTGCTGGCCATGCCGTTGGACCGATTGCGAACCCATGGACCGAACTTGCGACCGGGGTCCAAATCCACTTTCTGGATATTCAATCTTGGCAAGAAGTGCTAATCGTTCCGGGACTAATTGTGATCGGGGTGCTTGCTGGATTGATCCCATCGATGAGCGCTTATCGAACCCCCGTCGCACAATCGCTGTAGAAGTATCACCAGGCAAACTTCCACGTTGAGAAGTGTCAAAGCATCGATGCATGCTTTTGAGCACAGTGCAGCAACATAGATGAACAAGTTGTAACGGATGATAGTTTCGGATAATCGTATTCGGGGTGATTCTTCCGAATGGCAAGATCGACAATCAACCTGTAAATCCTTGGCCTCAATTCTGTGACGAGCATCGATTTCTTCCTAACTTGAGCCGCAGGCGCTAGCCGCGACCACGTATCGGACTCAGCTCAACTCAACGCGGCTAGCGCCAGCGGCTCAACAAAGCGAGGCTATGGCCGCGTCCAATAATTACTTGGGATCAGCAATTGCTGCTGCGGCAGCGGCCTTAGTTGGATCTACCACAGGCGGAACAACTGGCTTCCGAACGCTTCGGCGAAGCTTCAGAACAACTCGGTCCTGGCTACCGGCTTTGATTTTGACTTCCTTCTGAGCGGTATACTCAGCTCCGTTTTCCATCTTGACCAAGCCTTCGACTACAAAGTTGTATTCCTTGCCAGCCGTAAGACCACGGACGATGTAGGGACGAACCGTGCCCTTGGTGTAGGTTTCTTCACCATTGATCTTCACGATAGCCTTGTCTTGAACGACAACCGTTAGATTGATTATGGTTGCTGGATCATCGATATCTGCAAGGAGCATTTCAGCTTCTTTATCAGGCGACATCGCTGCTTCGTAGACGATATCTTGCGAAGCACCAACGCCATCACCACCACCGCATCCGCAACTTTGTGCGTTCACGCTGGTCCATGTTGCAGTCCAAAGGCAAGCAGTGAGAATTCCGCTAAAAGTCAATCCCATTTTCGAAGCGTTCATTTTCAAACCTCTACAGTTTCCACGGATTTTTCGGCATGCGCGTCATGACTCAACCCGCACTATTTCTTAGTTTATCGGTTTCAAGATTATCTCTTTGGAAGGATTCTTGAATCCAACTTGTTGTACAGTTTAATCCGATTTTAAGGGTTTGCAAAAAAGCAAAGGTTGCTCACTTCAAAAACCGCAGACTCTTTTCTGTGTGGTAATGTTTCAGAGCGCCCTCGGATTCCCATGCGAGCATCTCCTTCAAGGTCACGACCATCAGCTCGGCCGGTTGCGATTCGGGAACATGGAATTCGATTTTGGTTTCACGTCCATCCACATAGGTGCGAACAGCCTTCAAGTCGTTATTGCATAGGACAAAATAACGTTCGGCACCCGGTTTCACTTCACTGCCAGGAGCAACCTTGACGGTAACTCGATCGTCGATGCGTGCGCACGTAAAGGGTGATAATTCGTCGCTTTGGTCGCCTGCATCGAGCTGAATCCGCTTTGCCTTCTTGGGAATGTCTTCGGCTAGCCAAACATTCACTTCCAATTCCTCGGAACGCCATTCGTTGCCTTGCTCCCAAGGTATCGAAGGCAGTTGAATGATAGGATAATGAGTGTTGGGTTTAAAGAGATGATCACACACCCAGAACGCTTCTGCCATGGAGCTCTCGGCCGGGGAAATCGAGGCGATCAAAAATCGTGGCCGCCGGACGAATTTGATTTGTTCCACGGTTTCGCCTACATCCCCTCGTTTTGAAAGCTGGATATCCAATCGGTACGGCTTATCGGTTGCTTTCGTTGCTTTGACTCGTATGTCCGACTTAGCGCCGTCTTTTAACACCATTGGCAAGGACGAATTACCAAACCCATTCTTATCATCCTTGAAAGGAACTGCACTCAAACCTCTCAAATCGGAATACTTGAAAACCAACTTCTCACCTCCCGTAAGCCAAATTGGAAAATCTTTTGTATCTCCTCGACTATTGACTGTGATCGTCGCTTGAGTTGGCTTTGCAACCTGGATGGAGATCGGATAGCCAAAGGTATGCGTGTCGAACGGCTCCTGCCCCAACTGTTTACCATCCGAATCGGTAATCTTGACGGTAGAGACTGGGAGCAAAGCGATTAAATCCGATTCCAGCTCCTTAAAGCTGTCATAGAACAGTTTCGAATCTGAATTACTATCCTTCTTGGGCAATCTGCTGAGCAGATCCTTAAGCTCTTGATTCGCATTTGCAAAAGCCGCCTTCTGTTCCTCAGAAAACAATGGCCCACCTCCATCCGCTGATTTTTTTGTAGCCTCACGGTAGAAGTCGTCGTTCTTATATTGATAAACAAATAGCTTACTCTTGGACTGAATCACCTTGGCTTGAACATCGGAGGCTTGTTTGTTGCCGTTATTGTGATAGTAGGCGTTCGGGTCCAGGATTTTTTTACCAGTCTCTTTATCGATCTTCTCCTCCCGAGGTAGGTCGACACCGTTGCTGCCGTCGCTGATCACCACAATCCAATTCCGTCCATCGTTGGCACTCTCTTTGCATGCAGTGTAAATGGCGTCATACAACGGAGTACAGCCAGAGGGGCTAATCCACCTTAAGTTTATCAGATCAACTAACTCACCTATTGCCGCTCCTTCCTTCAGTGTGGTCTGGAAAATTTGGTTGCCGATCTCGGATTCAGACAGGATTGCAGGTCTGTTCGCGTCAGGCTTGCGTCCAAAAACAATGAAACCAACTTTGATCGGACTTTCTTCCTTCTCGTTCAATTCCAAAACCCGTTGCAAAAGCGCTTTGGTAATAGATTTAGCGTTTTCAAAAATGTTCTTATAATTCATGGACCCCGAGCAATCCAACAGAACCCACAAGGTGATTGGTTCTGAGTTCGATGCAGTCACCAGAACCGTGGATGGCAACGTTGGGCTCTTGGACTCAATCTCGAAGGAATCCACGGCGTCGGCTGCACGTAGATCGCATTTGCGGTAGTGCCCCCGAACACTCAATCTCAACTGACTTCCAACCAACCTGGGATCTAGTTTCTTTGGAATCGCCTCCGCTGGTTTTGTGTTTGACAGCAGATAGCCCATGCTGCTGGACGGGCTTGATTCGGTAAACGGAATTCGGTCCGAAGAGTTCTCTTGATGAATCGATAGGGTGGCATACGCGGTCCAATCACTCGGTTCAATGGTCAAAGAAATCGGGGATACTTCGTCCGATTGTTTCGGAGGAAACAAACTGGCCGCAACACCAAGGCCATTCACTTCTTGAGATGCTCTGTTCAAAGCGTCAGCCTGCAACTTTTCCAATTCAACTAACACCGAACTAGCTTGATCGAAACCAGGCAGCATCTGAACAATAGGAAGGAAGGGTTTCGTGATCGAACCTTTCTGGGTTAGCATCCGTTCAAAGTAAAGCTTCTGAAGGTTCGGATTGTCCAGGTCACTGTCACCCCAACGGGAAACACAGAGCCGCTGAGTCTGGAGGAGATTGTAGGATGCTGCGTTCACCGCCTGCATTTGATCAGGCGAGTTCCATGGCCAAAACTCGGTGGTGAGATTTTTGGTGATTGCACGTTGCCCAAACGCATTTGCAACCATTCGAGTCCTGTAAGTCTCTTGGTATATCATTTGCCGTGCCGAAGGCTCGTCTTGCGACTTGTTCTTGTCCTCCTCTATCTCTGCCAGCGAATACCTGGGGTCGTTAAAAACAATCCGATCGTAGTAACCACCGGAGGCTTCCAGATTGCTACCTTCCAATCGTAGCTTTCTTCGAAAATCAGAACCTACTTGGCGAGGTGTTAAGCTTGACCAGTTGGTTTGGTTCGAAACCGAACTTGCATTATCGTCCTTCGGTGCCCCGTATAGCGTTGCAAGTCGACTGTGCAGGCTTTTCCTAATATCTAGTGAAAGCAGAGGCCAGCGAAGCGCGATTCGGCTGATAGGAAGCGTCTCAGCATCTTCCTCTCCCTTACGCACCACTTCCGAAAAAGTCTCGGTAAACTTGCTCTTCAGCGATGCTAATTTGGTTTCAGCCTCTGACTTCAGCTTTCCTTCGATCGAAGCTTGCTCGTCCGACAACCAATCTCTTAAGGCAATCGCATCCTGCAGTAGTTTGCCAATCTCTTCCACTTCTGGCATCTTTCCTTCTTCGGACACCCCATGTCGCGACATTCGCATCTGGGCCGCGAGCAGATGGGGAACGAACCACAGAGCTTCGTCCCGAGTTCTCATGGCGGATTTCAACAGCTTGCACTTCTCACTAAAAAGATCGAAGTCCTTTTGCATGGTGGCAAGCTTCGCGAGGCAGGTATCCCATTCGTTCGCGAAAAAGTGATCAAAACTCTCCGCAAAACGAAATTCGAATTCGCTACATTTCTTTCGATTCCATGAACTCAGTTCTACGCAGGGATCAAAGGCAATCGAACTCAGGTTGGAGCTCATTCTAATTAGCCCAGCGATCGCCTCGGCCGATGTTGGACCATCCGATTTGTCACTTATCTCGTCACTCATCGATTCATGAATGAGCTTTAACAGACGAATCTCTAACCATTCCGTCGGGACACGTTTTGGGTCCAGCGTGCATTCACGAATGGCTTCTTGGAGACTAGACTTCTTGAATGATTCGGACCATTTCCCTTGGTCCTTATTTCGAGCAACGGCTTCGAGTCGATTCCAAACTTTCAAGCATTCGTCATCGCTGGAGTCACTGAACGCTGAGCTATCATTCAAGAATTTCCTATGTTGTCTTGCTTCCACCAAACTGACACGTCGATCAAACTTGGACGATTTCTTAAGCTCTTCGACAACTTCTTTGACTCGCCCCTCGAATTCCGTCCAAGCTTTGTCGCTGGCATGCTCTGCAAGATCTTCCATTTGAATCAGTCCGGATTCGATGGTCGCGTATTGCAGTGGATTTGAATAGAGACAATGTTGGAGCGAAGCGTAATCATCCCACAATCCTTCCAATGATTGATATCGGGTTGTCAGCAAGGTTCTGACATTCTCCCCGGACGGCGGTTGGCCTTTGCCGCCTGTAGTTTCCACCACGAAAAGCGTATCTTCATTCTTCTCGGTCACATCGGACATCAAAAAGGTCGG
>JBIKLJ010000408.1:0-2756 GCA_044359895.1 Pirellula sp. | reverse complement strand
CTCACTTTGTAGTTTGCGCAAGCAAATTACTGAGCCGCGGGCGCTAGCCGCGTTACGGTTTCCCTGCCAAATACGGTTATCGCGGCTAGCGCCCGCGGCTCATTTCGAACAAAGTGAGTGCCATTGTACGCCAGCCCGAAGGTGAATTAGCAAGCATTGGACGGTTGGCTAGTCGGCGAGTGAGTTTTGCTTGCAATGAGTGACCGGTTTTGGGTTGATCTGGATCCCAAAATCGTCTATTCCCTCTTCATGAACTGCACCTTCAACGAACCGCAATCTCGACCCTCTCAGCGGCCATGGATTTTGCCAAGCCCGCGTCTTCGGTGGGTAGTCACGTTCTTGGCTTTTTCGCCTCTGCTGCTTGCAAGTCAGGTGTTTGGGCAGATCAACCTGAATCCGCCGAACCAGTTATTGCCTAGCGGACCCGCGCGAAACACTTCTTCTGCTCCGCCTGCGAACTCATCCAATGCAAACCAGCCCAATTTGAATTCGGGCTTCCGAGCATCCACACAGCCGGTATTGCGAACGGCCCAACAGCCATTGCAGCCCGACCCTCCATCGATCCTTGGACCTTCATCAACGCCCCAAAACACAACTCCTGCGATAGCACCTCCGGCTGCGATCGCCGCCCCAGTCAGCGACGTGAACTCGATCACGCCAGACGCGGTAATGACGATCATCCAGCAATTGCAAGCAGCGACCGACCTGGATGGAACGCTCAAACAAACGTTGCTGACGACCTACGAAGCTATATTGGCTGAACTCAAGAGCCGAGCTGAGAACGAGAAACTTTCGAAAGAGCTTCTAGTCGCATATGAAGCAGCACCTGCAGCAACGGCTGAAGCAAAGAAGCGAAAAGAGAATCCGGCTCAGCGTTTTCTTTTTTCTGGAGGTGAACTACAGGATTATGAAATCGAGACGCTCAAGTCCGTTCAATTGGAGGTACAGGGAGTAGCCCAAGCGGCCATGGACGCCAGAACTCGCGTGGAAGCAGCCATTGCTTCGCGAGAAGCTAAGCGAAAAGATATTCCTCGATCGATTGCAGACGACAAAGCCGTTTTAGTAAAGCTGAATGAAGAACTTGCGATGGTCGCCCCTGAGGGGCTTGATCCCAGAGTTCGTGAAGCGGGTACTCTTCTGCTGCGTTCCAAGTTGCTTGCCATCAACGAACGTATTCGTCGACTGGAACAGGAGCAACGAACCTACGACGCGGAAGCAGAGCTTCTTCCGGTGCGGCGGGAAGTCTTCCTTATGGAAGAAAAGTACCAACTTGCGAAGCTCAAGGAAGTCAAAGAAGAACTAGGTAAGCGGCGGGAAAATCAAATCGCGGAGCAGAAACGATCGCTGGAGGAATTGGTTGCTGACGCCTCGCCGGATGTCAAGTCTCGAGCCAGCACGCTTCTCAAGCGATCGGAAGATTGGCTTCAATTGGCAAAACAAAATACCTCGCTTCGAACAGAAATCGACGCGGCACGCATGGAGCTAAAACTCTGGTCCGATCGCTACAAGATCATGACCGAACGAATTTCTCCTGAGAGCAATCGTCATGTCTCCAACTTCAATAGCTGGGTTGGACTGATGTTGCGAAAGCAGAGAAGTGAGCTGCCTGATATCTCGCAACTGGAAAAAAAACTACACGAATATCAAGCGAAGATGCTATCGACCGAAACGCTTCGGCTGGAGCTGGATGACTGGAAGGCGTCGTCGGTTCTTGCCGATGAACTCGCCGTTGGCATGAATCCCATTCCATCGGAAGTCGGCGAGCCATTCGCTCAATTAACCGCTCGTGAACAAAAGCGCATGTTGAACGCGATGGAGCATAAGCTCGTCGACGAATTTCGCCTCGATGCCAACAACTACTTTGACAGCCTATTCGGACTGGCCGAAACAAGCCAGCAAACCATCGAGCAAGTCAAACGATATCGATCTTTCATCGATGAAAACGTCCTATGGATTCGCTCGTGCGATCCTATCAACAAAAACGACTTCCAAAATGTTTGGCCATCGCTGCAATGGTTGTTCGATTTAAGCAACTGGCGAACCATTCCGGAGGCGTTATTCCGAGACGCAAAAGCACATCCTTGGGCTTACTGCTTCGGCGTCAGTTGCTTCGTGGTACTGCTTGCAAACCTCAAAAGAATTAAACAGCATAGTCAATTGCAAGGACGGATCGCCAGCAAGCCGAATTGCACTTCGTTTTTGCCCACTTCGAAGGTCTTGCTGGATTGTATCTTGCTGAGCTCGCCACTAGCGATCCTACACTTGGTGGTTGGTTGGAGACTGCTGAATAACTCGGACGGGAATTCGTTCGTGGAAGCGATCGCCACGGGCTTGATCGCGAGCGCTCGATACTTTTTCCCCCTGGAGATGATTCGGCAAATCAGTCGTTCGAATGGACTCGCCGAGAATCATTTTGCATGGCCTGCTGTGACCACTCAGCTGTTGCGAAAAAATCTCCGTTGGTTCATCGACTTGGCCATACCGGCGGTCGCGATCGTCGGGATCGTGTCTCAATTTGGCGAGGCGAAATGGGAAAACTCGTTAGGTCGATTGACTTACGGATTGCTCATGTCGTTGTGTTTTATCGAACTGACAATCCTGCTGCATCCCACCAAGGGGATCTTCAGTGACTTCTTGAGTCGCAACGCAGGTGGCTGGATCGATCGACTGCGGTTCGTATGGTATCTGGCCTTATCGTTTGGGCCGATCGCTCTGATGGCGATGAGCATGATGGGTTACCACTATACGGCCATTCG
>JBIKLJ010000407.1:0-2776 GCA_044359895.1 Pirellula sp. | reverse complement strand
GAGCTTAGCGATCTCGAACGGAAACTCCGCCATCCGTTTGCAAAACGTTTTGTAATGCTGCTCTGCCAAGACGGTGGTCGGCACTAGCACTGCAACTTGGTACCCGCTCTCTACCGCCTTGAAGACGGCCCGCATGGCAACTTCGGTCTTTCCGAATCCAACGTCACCGCATATCAAGCGTTCCATAGGACGCGTTGCCATCATATCGGCCTTCGTCGCGGCAATCGCTGTCAACTGATCCGGTGTCTCCTCATAGGGAAACGAACCATCGAACTGGCTTTGCCAAACGGAGTCCGGCTTAAACTGGATTCCCGTAAGACTCTTTCGTTTCGCTTGAAGCTCCAACAGATCGGACGCCATGTCAATGACGGCCGCTTCTGCTGCCTTCTTTTGTTTGCTCCAAGCTTGGCCTCCAATCTTGGCAAGCTTCGGACGTGATTTGGTGGCCCCGACGTAGCGTTGCACCAAATCGATCTTGCTGCTGGGGACAAAAAGCTTCGAACCGCCATCGAACTCGATCGCCAAGTGCTCGTACTTCTGCCCTTGTTTCTCAATGAGCTCCATCCCACGATAGATTCCTATTCCATGCGAAAGATGAACGACAAGGTCTCCTTCGCGAAGATCGAGAAAGCTATCGATCGCTCGCGAGGCCAGTTTCTTGGAAGACCGGCGAAGATTCGATCGCTTGAGCAATTGGTTTACCGTGAAGACCAGTGGCCCTTCGGGTCCCAATTCAAAACCACAGCTCAGCAACCCGATCTCAATATGAATGCGACCTTCAGCAAACGCCTGCGATTTTTGGAGCAAGTCATGAATTCGGCTCTGCTCCCCTTCGTTGATGCAAACGACCAAAGCAGTTCGCTTGGCCCCCACCGCAGTATCGATGTCGCGAGCGAGATTCTCAAGCTCGCCACCAATCCGCTGAACGTCACCGATCGGAACTCGACGAAGCTCGCCAAGGAATCCTGTGTCGGCAATCTGAGTGATCTGTGCATTGGCAAGTTTCATCAAGCCAGCCATCAACTCAGCCGGGGAGCGAAATCGACCCGGAAACGGAACCCGAGCATGAAACGCATTCGCATTGTGCATGGCAGCGATCGGCTCGCTCATCAAGACCATCGTGTTCGATGGCAAATAATCCAGTAACGAAGCTTCTTCTTTGATCGCTTCATTGGCCGCAATCAAGTCGACCCGATCAAGTCGATTCAATGACCTCTGCGTGACCGAATCAAAGCTGCGAATCGACTCCACCTCGTCGTCGAACAATTCGATGCGCCTGGGCTCACCACAGTCCGGGGGAAAGACGTCTAGAATGCCACCGCGGGCCGTAAATTCGCCAGCTAATTGCACGCTGGTGGTCGTTCGGTAACCGCTCGATGCAAGCCAGCGTTTGAGATCCGCCAGGTCAACCCGCTCTCCAACTCGCAACGTTCGCCTGTCTTGTCGCAACTGCTCAGGGCTGGGAACGAGATGCATCAAGGCTGGTACCGTTGTTACGATCACAGGAACATCTTCTAGATGACCTTTTTGCAGCAGATGAGACCTAGCGGCATCCAAGCGTGACAACACCTGCAAACGGAGTATCACCTCCTGCTGCTGAAGCAGGTCCTCTTGGATGTCGTCAGAAGAAGGGGGGAAGACGTCCGCATTGCGATCGAGAAAGAAATCCAGATCGCGTCCCACGGTCTCTGCGTCTTGATGCTGAGCTAAAACGATCAGCATAGGACGACGATTCTTTCGGACAACTGCCGACGCAAGAGGAGCGATCGCCCCCAGCCAAGCTCCTTCCCAGCAAAGTCCCTTGCCATCGGCCCATTCCTGAGATGCAACCTGAAAATCGGGACGTTCGAGAATTCCACTCAGAAGTTCCGCGGCTTTGGCCCTCTGGACAGGCAGTGCGCTGGACTCTTTCGCTGCGATCGATGCCTCGTGAATCTGATTTTCCCGCTGTCGCAGCTTTTCCGCAGGCGTAATGTCTGGCTTTGGCTCTGGTTTGGATTGGCGAACTCGCGATGGCGAAGACTTTGGCTTTGTTTTGCCGGTAGAAACGTCCTGTGCGAGCGCAGCACTAGGCTTCAATTCTGCTTTCGTTCGGTCGGTTTGGAGTTCGATATCCTCGAGCTCCATTTGACCTTCAACAAGTCCAGCAGCATTGTTTCGATTCAGAAAATCGGCAAGCGTTCGTTTGGCTTTTGCTCCTTGCGGCTTCATGCCGCTTATTCGACATCAAAACCCCGTTCCATAAAAGCCCCTCAACGGGCTAACTTGATGGGAGCATGCAAAAGCCTCGGATTCGGGATGCGCCGCTGACTGGATTCGCGACGTGGGCAATTTGCAATGAAAAGATAACGCGGCAAGCGAGGATTATTTATAACCCGAAGCGAAACGGCTCGTCGCTTAAGTGAAGTCGTTCTTGGGTAAGGCCGGTACGACGGACCTCCGAGTCCGTCCATGGCCAGTACGACGGACCTCCGAGTCCGTCCATAGTCGGTACGACGGACCTCCGAGTCCGTCCATGGGAACTTCGACGGACTAGGAAGTCCGTCGTACGGTTAAATCAACAGCCCGTTACGCTTCGGGTTGTGAAAGCAATTTGCATTGTTTGCAACCCAACGCAGCAAGTCACGCGAGCTTGACTTACATCCAAACCGACCCAGATTCATGAATGGCCCTCGCTAGCGCCCAATGGCACTCACTTGGTAGTTTGCGCAAGCAAATTACTGAGCCGCGGGCGCTAGCCGCGTTACGGTTTCCCTGCCAAATACGGTTATCGCGG
>JBIKLJ010000179.1:0-10142 GCA_044359895.1 Pirellula sp. | reverse complement strand
TTCGTTGCGTTGTCGGTGAAGTGGTACCAAGTCCGATGGCAGCGAGCGCTTTGCAAACGCGGGTGTGATTCGCTGGATGAGATTTCGCTCAATCAAAATGATTTGCCAGAGGATGCCACGGGTGCTCAAAAAGCGCAGTGGTTTGACACGTTGTGGAAGACTCAGGGACGTCAAATTTGCGATAGTTGGTTGGGGCAGCGTGTTACGGCAACCTTACAAAGGCAGCTCAAACGCAAGAACACGAAACATCTCGATGATGATATACAGGAGCTTGCGGAGCGGGATGCCGATTTGCAGCATGACAGTTATGGCTTGATTCGCATCGTAACTTGGGCCATGCCCATGTTGGGGTTCCTTGGTACGGTTCTTGGAATTTCCGATACGCTAGGAATGATGGATGCGCAAGCGCTGGCCAGCGGTTCGCAGGACGCCATGAACAGCCTAACAGCCGGCTTGTATGTAGCATTCGACACGACCGCCATTGGTCTGGTTTTGACCATGGTCGCGATGTTCATTCAATTCTTTGTGAATCGATCTGAGTTATCCATTCTTGGCTTGATGGATGCCAAGGTTTCGGAGGCGCTGCGATTGTGTCTGACCGAACGAGACACGCAGCCGGTGTCCTCGAACTTGGAATCTTCGCTTCGGGCGGTGTCCAACGAATTGATCCAAGCGGTTCAATCCATGGTCGAAAAGCAGGTAGAGCTTTGGCAGCAGACCATCGGAAACGCCCACGGACATTGGCAAAATCTCAATTCGAAATCGGCGGATACCTTGCAATTTGCATTGGCGGGTGCGATCGAAGGGGCCATGATCAAGCATGCAACTTCCGTCGCAGCGCACGCGGAGCAGATCACTCGGATTCAATCCGATGGAGCGGCGCAAATTGATTCCCGATGGCAACAGTGGCAAACGACTCTTTCGGAACAAACGCGAGCCATTCATCATCAACAGTTGCAGATGAATCAACAAACGGAGCTTCTATCCAAGCTGATTGAGAAGCACGAAGCGATTCGCGAGATGGAGCCACCTTTGCAAAAGGTCTTGGATCAGTTGACGGAAATCGACCATACGACTTTGGAACGATTTTCTAATGTCGAACGTTTTCATGAAGTCGCTGTCTGCATGACCGAAGCGATCGCTGTGTTAGGAACTCAGTTGGAACGCCATGGATTTTTGGGCAAGCAACCCGTACGGCGTCGTTCGGAAATTCCGAGTTCAGCTCAATCGCCTGATTCAGACAATTTGGACAGCTCGGAAAATTCGACGGAACCAGCGACCATCCCGATCGCTGCCGCCAAAACCTGGAAGAGACAAGCAGGATGAGTAGGAGCCGGCGACGTAGCGATAACAACGCACCCGCTTTGTTTCCATTCTTGGCGGTTCTGCTGTGTACCATTGGTGCTTTGGTCTTGATTTTGGTCATCACGGTTACCAATTCTCATGCTTCGGCACGCCGCGATGCCGAGCTCGCCGCATCGAATGTCAAGGATTCGGCCGATGTGATGGAAGTCGTGTCCGACGAATTGGTGGCGCAGCGGGAGAGTTTGAAAAAGCAAGTTGAACGTAGGCGTAGGGATCTGGCCGACATTGAAGACCATATTCAGCGACTCACCAAGAATCTGCAAGAATTAGCGAGTCGTATCGAACAGATTCAGTCGCATACTTCCGATACGGAAAAGTCAGAAAGCCAGAAAGAAGCACTGGTTCAGTCGCTGCGAGAGCAGATTGACACGAAGAAAAAAGAACTGCTCGAAGAAATCGAGAAGCAAAAGAAACGGAAACCCGCTTTTGCGGTGATCCCTTACGTCGGAAACAATGGGACATCGCGGCGTCCCGTCTATTTGGAGTGCACCAAGCAGGGTGTGGTGATTCAGCCCGAGGGGATGTTGATCTCGGTTCAAGACTTGAAGCCACCAACAGGCCCCGGCAATCCGTTGGACTCCGCCTTGCGAGTTTTGCGTTTGGCTTACCAACAACGCGATGTGACGTTTGGTATCAACCAACCGCCTTATCCTTTGCTGCTTGTGCGGCCCGATGGAATTCACACGTACGCTATGGCGCTCGAAGCCATGAGTGGTTGGGACGATCAGTATGGATACGAGCTGATCAATGGCGACATGGATCTAACGTTTCCAACCAGTATTCCAGGGCTCGATGAACAGTTAACACAGACCGTCGAAGTCGCCAGGGCAAGACAGCGCGCGATGATTGCTTCGATGCCTCGAGCTTATTCAACGGCCGCGCGCGAAGAAAGCTGGGACAGCATCGATGCTACGATCCAGCCACCAGCCGGATCCACAGGCAATTCTGGTTCAGACTCTGCGAAGCGCATGGGAGCGGTTGACGAAGAAGGCGCAGAATCGATGAAGGATTGGCAGCTAGTGCAAGGAATGGCCAATTCGCAAGTCACAAGCTCGATTCAACAGAATGCAATGCGAGATGGTCTTGGTGCAGGTGGAAGTCCCCCCCAACCGAATCCAATGGGCCAGAATCCAATGGGCCAGAATCCGATTGCGCAAAACCAGTTGTCAGGGCAGTATGTGATCAGTCAAAACGGGAATCCTGGAAGTAGCGCAGGCCAAGTTCCGGATCCGAGCGACGCTGATGGTATGGGGGGTGAGCGAGTGGTTGTCGCTGAAGAACCTCAGGTCAACGAAGGCTCATTCGGAAGTCCAGGTGCTGGCGGCGAGAGCGGCTCGCAATCGGTCGCCGGTTCGCAAAGTTATTCCGCTCAAGGTGGCACTGGAAGCAGCGCCTCAGGAAGTCGAGATTCGAATGCGAGTACCTCATCGACACAACCTCGAGCGAATGCATTTTCCTCTGGAAGTGCTACAGGCGATTCAGCTCAGAGCAATGCAACGCCAGAACAAAACGCGGAAATGGCTCGATCAAAACAAACAGCGGGCTCTGACAAACAATCTTCCGACGGAAAGAACAGCAAGGGGAATGTTTCTTCAGGATCTAAGGCAAAGCACGTCAATCCCGATGGTGACTTGAAACCCATTTCTGTCAGTGCTGGTCAGGATTGGGCAGCATCAAGAGCGGCTGGCAAAGCGACGCCAGTCACACGCACCATCAATGTGGTTGCACTGAAGGACAGATGGTTATTGCGATCCGATGTTGATCCTAAGGCTTTCGATGCCGATATCAATATGCAGGATGGACCACAGGAAGCAGGCAACCAGCTTGCGACGGTCCTCAAGAAGCGAGTGGATTCATGGGGGTTATCTTTGCCAGGCGGATATTGGTCACCGACATTAACGATCGAATCCGCCAACGACGCTCAGCAGAGTGTAGCGAGACTCCAGCGTTTGCTCGAAGGTAGCGGCATCGAAATCCGAGTGGTTCCCCTGACGATCCCCAATCAAAGATAAGCATTGGGAAACTTAGCGAATCACTTACTGAACCGGGAGGCTTGATTTCATCATGAGCAAACGCAGCCGCGACGAGATGCCGATTGGCGAGGATTGCTTCCTTGACACGATCGCGAATCTAGTGGGGATTCTCATTATCCTGGTGGTCATTGTAGGTTCAAGAAGCTATGCGAACGCAAAGATCGTCGCTCAAGAGAAGTTGAGCAGCGAGATCGGGCAGCTGGAAGCACCGATCACCAAAGCCAAACAGCTCGATTCTGATCTGCACCAACAAGCGAAAGAGCTTCAGCAGTACGAATATGAAATCGCCATGCGCGATGCGGAGCGCATGATGATCGTAGACCGCGTTACTATGGCCGAGCAGATCGCGGAACAAGAACTGCAAAAAGTAGATAGCACACAACGCGAGGATCTAAGTACAGACTTCGAAATGAGCGAGCTTCAAAAGCAGCTCGCTGATCTTTTGAAGCAACAGGGTGACGTTCAAGCCCTAGGGCCAACGACAGCTGTTTTGCAACACTTGCCGACACCGATGGCAAAGACGGTATTCGGACGCGAATTGCATGTCATGATGCGAGGCGGAAACGTCTCGGTGATTCCCTGGGATCGATTGGTAAACACACTGAAAAGCGAAGTGCGGCACACCGTGGAGCGAAACTCGCAAAAGAGTCGGATGGTGAATCAGCTGGGGCCGATCGATGGGTTCATGATGACTTATAGTCTTAAGAGCCAAAGCGGTGTGTTTTCCGATGGTCGATCGACTCGTCTTGGCAAGTCCGTTGAACTCGAGAAGTTTGAATTGGATCCAACGCCGGAAGTTGTTCGTGAGACAATCGATCAATCGCTTGCCGCCGGTGGCAGGCTACGTGTCGAGTTGTCTTCCAACTCATCCAAGCAAACGACCGTGACTGTCTGGGTCTATCCCGACAGTTTTGAACAGTTCCGTAACTTAAAAGAACGGCTGTTCATGGAAGGGTATCTTTGTGCGGCGAGACCGTTGCCATTCAATGTACGCGTTGGGGCATCCCCACGTGGCTCATCGAGCACAGCTCAATAACCTTACAACCCCATCGTTTGCATCAGGTTCTTGGTCGCAAGGGAGCGGGTGCTGGCGAAGATTTCGCCGGCCGAGCAACCTGCGGACGCGCCGGCCGCGCATGCAAGCGCGCGAACTCGATCGTAGATGTACGCCTTGGCGGGTGGAAACTGAGTTGCATAGCACCGAATGCTTTCCACTTTTTTTTCTAACGTCAGACTGATATCAACGGTGATTTGACTATCAAAGCCTACGATCGGACTCGGTTCAAACTGCAGACGAAAGTACATTTGCCGTTCAATGGTATGAACAGGAAGTCCATCAAACATGTCGTCCCATTTGGTCAGTCGCGAATAAAACACCGCCGCATCGGTGATCTGCATGGCTTGGTAGTGGTCCGGGGATGCCATCGGAGTTTTGTTGCCAAAGCCAATAACCATCTTCGGTCGGTAGCGTCGAAACTCTTTTGCCAACGCCACTCTCTCCTCGAACCCATCCATCAAGCGGCGATTGGTGAAGGGAAGAATCTTTCGCATGTGAACTCCCAGCACTCTCGCCGCTGCGTCCGCTTCGGCGCGACGAACCTCTGGCGAAGGGCAGAGCGGCGTGGGTTCGCCATCAGTCAAATCGATAATTCCAACGCGATAACCTTGCTCCACCAAGAGAGCGATCGTACCACCGCATGCGATTTCCACATCGTCCGGATGCGCACCCACAACGATGACATCCAGTCTTTCTTCCAGTTGACTCACGACGATTCCTTTCAAGTTCCTTACGAGTTTTAAAATATCCGGAACCGCTTGGTCCTATACCCTACTGAGCCGTGGGCGCTAGCCGCGTTACGGATTCCTTAGGAAAAACGATACACACTTCCAGCTTCGAGCCATAAGTTCTATCGCATGAATGCTCAAATGCCAGCCACGCCCATTTGAATTCAGCAAACCCAACAATCCAAAAGCCCCCACGAGCCCGAAGTCTTTCGGATCCCTCCTTTCACTTCGCGCAGACATTAACAGTGAAAGAGGCCGAAAAAGCTTTTGAGTTGAATCGCTAAACGTCATACTCGGTCGAAAGCGACCGATCCAATTCTGCAATTCTGAAAGGTACGAGGAGACAACGTGATCGCCCAAGATGCTGCTTCTGTGAGTCGTTCGTTTGTGGATCAAGCGGTTCGCGTCCGCGAAAAGCTAACCGAGTCGATTGTGGGTCAAGACGAGGTTCTGGACCAGCTGCTTATCTGCGCGTTGACCGGTTCTCATGCATTGATTGTGGGGGCTCCGGGTTTAGCCAAGACGCTGATGGTGAAGGCGCTAGCAAGATCGCTGAATCTGAAGTTCAATCGAATCCAATTCACACCCGACCTCATGCCCAGCGACATCACCGGCTACGAATTGCTTGCGCGAAGTGCTGACGGCAACGAGTCAATCATGAAGTTTCGGCGCGGGCTGCGATTACTACCGCATTCGAACCGATGAAAGCTATCTGGATGTGCTGCGTTCCTTCTTGGTCACTCGGAGCGCCTATGGTTTTCGCAACGAGAGATCCCTGTGGAGGCCGTTCAGTCATACCTGGATACGAAAGCGGAAATGAGTTCGCTGGCCCGTACGCTGCTGTTAGCTACGAAAATGCCTCCATCGATCGAAGAAGCGACCAAAGACCTGAAGGGCAAGTCTGCTGCACTCTTGGTGTGCGCGGCGCTTTCGATTGCAGAACGAACAGATCCGGAAGCGTTGGCATACTATGAAAAATTTAGTGAAAGTTTGGCGGTAGGGGATGATTTGGCGAGTCCCTTGTATGCTATCTTGCGTGACTTAAAGGGCCCTGAGATCCGAAGCCTTCGAACCAAATTGCGATCGAAGCAGGGCTCTTCTGTTCTTTCCAATTATTGATAGGACAGCATGTATGCGGTAGTAAAGTTCGGTTGATGTTTCATTTACTTGCTTGGAGAAATACGATGAGATTGGTTTTGGCGTTGGCCACCTTGGTGTTTGGTTCAGTGCTTGGTGAATCGGGTGCGCTAGGTCAAGTCGCATTTTCTGGTTCGGTTGGCCCAATCAGTGGAACAGCAACCGAGAGGGTACCCTTGAAGCCAGAAAAGCTGCGACTAGTCATGTGGGTCCAGGCGAAAGGCAAAGATCCTAAGTCAGCCATCACCGCCTTGAATGAGCAAAAGGCAAGAGTAAAAAAAGACCTGGAGTCGATGAAGGCCGATTCCGAGAGCGTTCAGTTTTCAGCATCGCGTGTCGCATCCGATGAAACCGGGAATCCGCAGCGCGCCATGATGCGAATGCAGATGCAAGGTAGACCCAATGCGAAGGCTGCCAAACCACCTGCAGTCTTTTTAGCTCGGTGCGCTGTCAAGGCGGAATGGGCATTGCCTGTTAGCGAGGGAGACGCGTTAGCAATCCTTCCTGCAAACTTGCTGGACCAAATCAAAAGTCGAGATTTAGAAGGGAAGAACGTCAAGCCAATGTTGGATGGGGATGCGCAGGAACAGTTGGACGAGATGGAATCAATGATGCAGGAGCAATACTACGGTAGCATCCCTGATGCAAACGGTCCGAGGATTCTGTTTGCAGCACGCATTCCTTTGGAAGTTCGTGAAAGAGCTTTTCAAAGCGCATTCAAGAGCGCTACGGAAGATGCGCAAATGCTTAGCAAGGCAAGTGCGATCAAACTTGGTAAACCAATCGGTGTTTCGAAGACTCCTAGTCCTTACGATTATGCGCTATCATCTTATGGACGTGGATATATGGATCCTACGTCGATGCCAGCGGGGTTCATCGACGATTCGGAGGAAATCGTCACGGCAAGTCAGCCAGACGAGCTATTTTTTCGAGTGACGGTTACGATTGCCTACGCGTCGGAATAGACGTCAGCAGAAGGTGTAATTCTTGTGAGAGTTGTATTGCAGCGGGTGCTGACCAGTAAGGTTGAGGTCGAGGGTAAGATTGTTGGCGAAATCCAACGCGGCTGGTTAGCTTTGCTCGGAATTGGGATCGGTGATACCAACGAGGACGCGGCGTATCTTGCGGATCGCTGCGTCAAGTTGCGCGGATTTTCTGACGCAGACGGCAAAATGAATCTGAGCGTACAGGACGTCAATGGAGCCATTCTGGTTGTTAGCCAGTTTACGCTTTATGGCGATTGCCAACGCGGTCGCAGGCCTAGCTTTGATCAAGCGAGTCCTCCCAGTCTCGCGAAAGAACTGTATGAGTACTTCTGCCATCAAATCAGCGCCGCCCAGGTTCCGCTTCAGACCGGTGTATTTCAAGCGGACATGCAAGTCAGTTTGATCAACGATGGCCCAGTGACTTTTTATTTAGAGCATGGTGCCCAGAAATAGGCTCGATTTCGCGGGCCAAGCGGTACAGGCATTTCATCTAGCCGTTACGCTTCGGGTTTATGAATAATCCTCGCGAGTCCCGGCTGGCCAAGACTCGCTACTGCGAGACCCCTAGATCTTTTTCGAGTCGCGATAAACGACTTGCAAGGTCGTCGACGGTTTTCTTCAGCGATTCGATTTCCAACTGCAGGATGGGAATTTGCGGATCATGCGTTGATCGCGAGGCGGAAGGTGAAGCAGCGGTTCGGCTGGGGCCCGGTGCATCCAAATCGGAATCCGAGTCGTTGGATGCAAGGATGCCCGTAGCGACTGCTTTGCGAACTTGTTCCAGTTCCCATTCAGGGTATAGATTGTGAGAAACGATTTGGCCTCGTCCAGGTGGACTGAGATCCACCACGAGACCACGACGTTTTAGCTCCTGAAACAATTCATTCATCTGTTGGATATCTTGAATCGGTTCCATGCGTGACGCACGCGTACGAAGCTCACCCATGGTTTGCTCGCCGCGCAGTAGGAGTTCCGTCATGACAGCCGCTTCGACTTTGCTGATGCCAAGCCAGTTGTAAGCGTAATGGCGAACCTTGGTGACTCGGCCAAGACCTTGAACGATGGTAAGTGCGCCCAGAGATCGCATCTCGTCCACGATCGTCTCGACTTGTTCCGAAGAGTAGTTCGTGATGGGAGCTCGATTGGATTTTTGATTGCAACCGGTGCACAGACCGGCAAACGTCATCGGATAAGCATCTGGGGTAGTTTTGGACTTTTCCATCAAAGTTCCGAGAACCCGACGCTGTTTCGCGGTCAAGGGTTTCCAGTCGACTGCCTTTTCGGAGCTGGCGATCGCACCCGACGTGGACGGTTCCGATTCGTCCATTTCATGCATTTCGGCAGGAGTAGAATTGTCCAAGATGATTTTCCTGTGGGAAGAGGCAACAATCAAAAGCCAAGGATAGCACCGATCGTAACGGCTGGAAACGCCCAGAAATCTTTGTTCTTGAATCGCGGGATGACCTTCCTTCCCTAATCTGCCCAAGATCGGTTATAATTTGGCGGAGTTTGGATAGGGAGTTAGGCAAAAGCCTGGATTTCTCAACATCTTTCATTTTGAACGGCCTGTGGCCTGCGAAAAGACGTCTTCTATGTCGGACCATTGGAACGGAATTGCAAGTTTGCTCGGTACCCCTTCGCTGAATCCAGTCAGCAAAAAAACTGATTCTCCGCCGAAGACCCCGAAGCCTGTCGCGATTCAAGCGGAAGAGTCGCAAGTGAACGAGGTGGCTGTCGAGCCGCAAGCAGAACTGCCAATGGCAAAGCCGAAGCAGGAACCTTCCAGGCTCAGAAGTTCTTGGGATGCTGTTGCGCAGTTTTTCGGAGTTGCTGCACCCGAACCCGCTCCGTCGGCTACCAGCCAAAAGACCAATGATTCCTTGGAGTCGCTGGAACAATCCCAAGGCTTTTCGACCCGCAAAGGCAAGCCGAGCATGTGGGGTGCTGAACCAGCGGTAGCCCCCGTCGCAGAATCGCGACCGGTCAGGAAAGTGGAGCCCGTCGAGGACGAACCACTTGCCAGTGCGCCAGTTGTTTCGCGCGACCGAGACGATTCAGGTAGGCGAGACGATTCAGGCAGGAGCGGGCGACGGGGCAGTGTTCGGGCAGATCGCCCGCCTCGTCAGCGGCCTCCCATGGACAGCGATGTGGAAAGGAGTTCGTCAGAGGTTTCAGACGAAATCGAAAGTCAGACCCCTGTTTCCCGCGCCCCATCTGGAAGAGCCCGGGCAGATCGATCTGAGCAAGTGGAGCCAGATCGCAGATCATCGCGAAGGCCCCCGCGAAGAGGCAGGAGTGAAGAATCGCAGCAGGACGTGAGCTCGATCGAACCGGTTCACGCTGTCGAATTCGAAAATGAGGATTTGGTCTCCGAGAACGATCCAGAATCGGTTCCCGCAAGAGATTCAAGGCGTGGTCGTGGAGGCCGCGGCGAAAGGCCAGTCCGTGATGAATTAGCCCCGCGGGAGGATAGAGGTCCGCGTGAAGATCGGGCGCCACGGCAAGAAAGAGCACCCCATGCGGAACGAACAAACCAAGGGGAACGCGGCCCGCGTGGCGATAGGGAACCGCGAAGCGACAGGGGACCGCGTGCTGATCGGGCACCGCAGAGCGATCGGGCACCGCAGAGCGATCGGGCACCGCAGAGCGATCGGGCACCGCGGGGTGACAGAACTCCCCAGGTAGAAAGATTAAGCCGAGATGAGCTTGGTGTTGCGAAGGACCAAGAAACACGAACACCGCGCTCTGGTGCAAGGTCCGAAGCGGGACCTGCGCGGGAGTTTGGTGCAACGCGAGAGCCGCGACCTGAACGCAATAATCGTGGTGAAGGCTCGCG
>JBIKLJ010000178.1:0-10146 GCA_044359895.1 Pirellula sp. | reverse complement strand
TGGGAGGACGCATATGTAGGCCCTCTATTAACTATCTATGCAAAAGAGGTTGAACGAGGTCACAAGGAAACTCGCCAGCACTTCGCCGGCAGCGCTTGGCCGCCGGCGAATCCGCGTTGTTCGTCAGTCTTTCCTCAAGAAGAATTCGAGCATTTTTTGTTGCTCAAGAAGTTTTGCAAGTTCCGCTTTGGCCTCGCGTGCAGCGCGGAGGTCGCCCTCGGCGAAATCGACCCAGGACATGCTACAGGGTTGGTCGGCCAGCAATGCCTCGGTGTCTTTGACCGCACCTTGAGCGCGACGAAGCATGCATTGAGCCGCCTCGTCCATGCGGCGCATAGCATCGGGGATCATCCATTTGAGCCGTCGCAGTTGGTCCTGGATCGCTTGTTCGGCGCTCGTTTGATTCGTGTCGTTCATCTGTGTTTCTCCGTTTGGGAAAGGGAATGGAATCGTTTACGTGATGACACACATGAGCCATGCGGTTTGATTAACCTCAAGCCGTTTACGGCATGTTTTCAGAATGTTTTTCGCAGCTTTCTCGCCGGCCGCGTGTCGCACAACGTTCGCGTGTATTGCGTCCGTTTGGATCTTGGGTACTTGGTCGCATGTAGTGTGAAGAACGCGACAGTGCGCAAGTGCTGCGGCCAAGCGGAAGAACACCGCGATTCCGTTCGTGGCGTTCTATGTGGTAGCGGTTTAAGCCGCGCGGTCGTATTTGCGGGCGAGCTCGAGGAGTTTGGTTTTGATCGTCTTCCATTCCGGTTTGGTTTCGCAGGCGATCTCTCCGTAGACCTTATCGCGAAGGGCACCCTTGTACCAACCTTTGGTCCATCCGAGTCGGTAGAACAATCGGTTGAGTTCGGTCTCGCCAAGGCCTGCACCAGGGCGATCCCAGCAACTCTTAGTTCCTTCCTTCTTGATGTAATCCCATTCGCTGCATCGTTTGGTATTGAGGGCGAGTTCAACCAAACCCAAAACCATCATCAGGTATCCGACCACTTTGGTCTTGTTGAGCGTTCCGCCGAAGGCTCGGAATTCGATTCGGTTTTTGCCGCGGGTCAGGTGGGTCAAGTTCAGCAGGTGGTAGCGATCCGATTCGCATCGGCTCTTGGCGTTGTCTTTGTTGCCGTATTGTTTGATTCGCTTGGCGTACATCATCTGTTCGCGTTTGCGGGTTCCGGTCGAAGCGTAGATCGCTCGTTCGTGGTTGCCGACCAAGGAAATCAATCTTGCCAAGGCGGCTGCGTCTCCGTTCCAGCTAACCGTTATGTGAAGCCCGCAGCTCGAATTTACTCGGCCCCCGCGAGCGTTGATCTGGTCGATCGCGTTCTCGATCTGGCGTACGCCTTCAGCCCCTTTGAGTATCGGGCTTACGAACTCGCATCCTTTGCGAGAGGTGTTCTCGGGTCGGATGCTTCCATCGCGTTCTGCTTTCCATCCGGTTGGCAGCCAAGGTACTTGGTATCCGCTGTGGTAAGGTCCGATGGGTGTGTTGTCGGTGCTTGGGAGGGTGGTTTCGAATTCAATTCCGAAGGCGATTTCGTTTGCGTTCATCGTTCTGTTCCTTTGTGGTTCGAGGTGTGTTTTGCGTCGCGTTTTCTGCGTCGCGATGACACACATGAGCCATGCGTTTCGAGGAACATCCAGCCGATTCTTGCATGTTTTTCCAGTAATTTTGCATGTTTCCAGAGAGGACACCGGTGCCCCAACATTACGCCACTGTCGCGTCCAAACATGCTTCGCATAACGAGGCGAACATGCGGCTAAAACGCGACCGTGCGCGAACGGTGGCCCCACGTTTCGAGATGCCAAACCATGGAGGAATGCGATGAGTGAAGGAAACAACCAGGTCGATCCGACGAGGCTTTCGGTAGAGCAAGCGGCGAAGCTACTTTCAGCCGCGTACCGAGAACGCATCGAGCCAGAGAAGATTCGACTGGACCTACAAGAAGGTGCGCCGGTGAACGTTGATGGAACGATCAACCTCGTGCACTACAGCGCATGGCAAGCAAAGGAGATGGGACGTGGCGAGTGATCCAAGGAAACTAAAACCAAGCGAGCTATGCCGACTTCTCAACTCGACGCCACTGGGCGAGGTGATCAGCGAACGACAACTCTATCGGCATCGTCAACGCGCCGGCGCACGCATCGGCGACAACAAGACCGTTGACTTGCTTCGCTATTGTGCATGGATGCATGTCGTACGACATACGCCTCGCACAACAAACGGTGTCGATCCATATGATGCGATGAAGGAACGAGCGCGTGCGCGCAATGCGGCGCTTGCACTTGCCGGCCGCGACATTGGTGAACTACCTGAGGTCGATAACCCAGATCGCAAGGATCGTGCATCGCGTGACTTCAGGTACTTTTGTGAGACATACTTTCCGCTCACGTTTCATCTCGCCTGGTCGCCGGACCATATCAAGGTCATCAATAAGATTGAGCAAGCCGTCGTGCATGGAGGTTTGTTCGCATTGGCGATGGCACGCGGCAGTGGTAAAAGCTCGATTGCTGAAGTCGCATGTATTTGGGCAGTGCTCTATGGTCATCGCAACTTCGTTTGTTTGATTGGCAGCGATGAAGGGCACGCATGTGATATGCTCGACTCAATCAAAACCGAACTCGACAGCAACGAGTTGCTTTTGGCGGACTTCCCCGAGGTTTGTTTTCCAATCCAAGCCCTCGATGGCATCTCGAATCGCGCAAATGGTCAGCTCTACAAAGGCAAACGCACGCAGATCGGATGGACCGCAAAAGAAGTCGTACTGCCAACGATCGAAGGCAGCAGCGCCAGCGGTGCGATCATCAAGGTCGCCGGCCTCACCGGCCGCATCCGAGGTATGAAGTTCAAACGTCCCGATGGCCGAACCGTTCGTCCGAGTCTCGTGGTACTCGATGACCCGCAAACGGATGAGAGCGCTCGTTCTCTTTCGCAATGCGCGAATCGCGAAAGCATTCTCGCCGGCGCAGTGCTTGGCTTAGCTGGTCCTGGCAAGAAGATCTCTGGCATCATGCCGTGCACGGTGATTCGCCCTGGTGACATGGCAGACAATATCCTCGATAGAAATCGACACCCGGAGTGGAATGGCGAACGCACCAAGATGGTCTATGCGTTTCCTAAGAATGAATTGTTATGGGAACGTTACGCCGAGATCCGCGCCGAAGGGATGCGTGGTGGTGATGGAGGTGAAGCGGCGACCGAGTTTTATCGGCAGAACCAAGCCGCGATGGATGATGGGGCTGTAGTCGCGTGGCAGGAGCGATTTAACTACGACGAACTCTCCGCGATCCAGCACGCGATGAATCTCAAATTGCAAGACGAGGCAGCGTTCTTCGCCGAGTATCAAAACCAACCTCTACCAGCAGAAACCGTCGTTGACGGAATGCTCAAGCCAGAAGAAGTGTCGACGAAGATCAACCGCATGGATCATGGCTTGGTTTCGATTGGCGCGAATCATCTCACTGCGTTCATCGACGTCCAGCAGAAGTTGCTCTTCTATGTAGTCACCGCTTGGGAGGACGATTTCACGGGTTATGTGATTGACTACGGTTGCTACCCTGACCAGCAGCGCCCGTATTTCACGCTGCGCGAAGCACGCCAGACGTTGAGCTCCGAAGCGACTGGAACCGGACTCGAGGGATCGATCTATGCCGGCCTCGAATCGCTAACTTCAAAACTACTCGATCGCGAATGGCAGCGAGATGACGGCGCTGCGATGCGCATCGGTCGATGTCTGATCGATGCCAACTGGGGCCAATCGACAGATGTGGTCTACCAGTTCTGCAGGCAGTCGAAGCACGCCGCTGTGCTCATGCCCAGCCACGGGCGTTTCGTTGGAGCATCAAGTATACCATTCAGCGAGTACCGACGCCGGCCAGGTGAACGCGTGGGACTCAATTGGCGCATCCCCAACGTTAACGGTAAGCGGGCGATACGTCACGTGGTGTACGACGCCAACTTTTGGAAGTCGTTTGTCAACGCTCGGTTGCGTGTTGCCACGGGTGATCGAAGTTGTCTTTCGATATTCGGAACTAGTCCAGAAACCCATCGCATGCTTTCCGAACACCTGACCTCAGAGTACTTCATCAAGACCGATGCCCGAGGACGGAGCGTTGACGAGTGGAAGCAGCGACCGGAACAACCCGACAACCACTGGTTCGACTGTCTGGTTGGCGCAGCGGTTGCAGCTTCGATGCAAGGCGCCACGCTGCCGGAGTTTGAACGGAAACTAACCCGCGCACCTCGAGTCAGCTTTCGCGAACTCCAAAAAAACAGACAAGGCGGTGCTTTCTAGGTAAACCTTAGCTAGGATGTCCGCTTCAAGCTTCAAGTCTATGTTCTTACAACATTTTGTTTTCTAAGAAGAAATCCACCGAGAGCAAGTGCGTTCATTCCCGATCTAAGGAAGACGTTAATTGCGTCAGAAGGAGTATGTGCGATGGTTTCCCCACGCACATTGAAACTAGTATTTAGCAGCAATGGGATCCCATTCTTTTCCTTCATAGCTTCAAGAAGGGATGTTAATTGCACATTCTGTCTTGCACATACGGTTTGCACTCTGCTTGTTCCGTCGGCATGTACTACTGCCGGAATTACCGAGCGTTTGTCCTCCCTGACATTCACTACCTTCGACATGAACGGGAGTTCTTCTGTCGTTTCAAAGTACTGTCCTACGTGCTCCAGAAGCACCACTGAGGCAAACGGCTCAAACTCCTCTCGAAATTTCACGAGGCTACTGATTACTGATTTCATTCGTTCGTTGGTCGGATTCGCAAGAATAGATCGGTTGCCGAGTGCGCGTGGACCAAATTCCATTCGCCCTTGAAACCATCCCACGATCGCACTTTCGGTCAGTAAGCTTGACACTTCATCAATCAAATTGTGAGGGTAAGACACATCGAATTCCTCAGCATGATGGTCATTCAAAACGATCTCAATTTCCTTGTCTGAATAGGATGGTCCATAGTAGCAATGATCCAGCGGATACCGCTTGTGCTCGGTTCCATGCAAAGCATTACATTGCAGCGCCGCACCCACACTTAGGCCTGCGTCGTTTGAACAAGGCACAACGAAAATCTCTTTGAAATTTGTCTGTGATGATATTCTGCCATTCAGTCGTGCATTAAGTGCAACGCCGCCGGCAAGACAAAGATTTGTACTGTTAGATTTTAGATAGAGATCTTGCAGCAGCTGAAATACTCGTTCTTCCAACAGTAACTGAAGGCTGCAGGCAAGGTCTTGGTCGCGTACTGAGATTCTCTCTCCTTTTTTCCGCGGCAAACCAAAAAGCTTCTGCATCTCATCTGAGTACCAAAGATTTGCTGATCCGTCAGAGTTCACCGCAGGTCGTTGGTGGAACGTAAAGTACGAGAGATCTAAAAGTACAGAATTCGATTCATAGCAACAGACTTCGCGCAATGTTTCCAGATAAGTCGGCTTCCCATACGCTGCAAGCCCCATGACCTTTGACTCATCAGAAATGGCCTCGAATCCAAGAAACTGGGTAATCGCTCCGTACAAAAAACCAAGTGAATGCGGATGAAACATCTTGAAGCAAGACTCGATTTGATTCTTGTACGCATGGCTACCGGTCGCACTCACCCAGTTCCCCAGTCCATCAACCGTAAAAACAGCGGACTCTTCAAATGACGAAAGAAAAAAACTTGATGCAGCGTGGCAAAGATGATGGGGAACTGAGATTAGTTCCGGTAAGCTGCAATTGCCACTGATCCGAAACAACTGCTCTCTTAAGGCGTCTTCGAAGTCCTGCCGGCCTCTAAAATCTAATACAAACGCCGATGAGTTCCGATCGTCTTTCCCACCTAAAATCGGGTTCTTTGCGTCGGGATCGCCAGCATATGCAATAAAATCAAGCTCGGTTAGTGTCACGCGGCACTCACTTAGGCAGTATCTAACCGCCTCAACTGGGAATTCTAGCGTGTGCTTGATCCGGTTGAATCTCTCCTGCTCGACCAATGCGATCAATTCACCGTTTCGAATGATGGCTGCACTTGCGTCGTGTGAACCATATTGAATTCCGAGGATTAACATGCTGTTATTAGGTGAACTGTTTACGAACGTAGTTTACGAAGTGGAGTGGGCAGCATCAGCCAATGCCTAATTTCCAGGTTGCTTTTCGCAAGCACCGCTTCAGACATTGTTCGGCAATGGACCGAACAACACAAGATCGCAATTCCCAAGTACATCTGAGTTTGTACCCGATGATCGAACTCCGAAACGCCGGCGCGATGGTCGGAATCCTAATGCCATGTCCGATAGAAACTATGGATCGAGACATGTAGCCCCTTAAATGCCCCACTTCCACGATTGGCGAATTCTTCGCCGTCAAATTGTGATTCTCCAGGACTGGATCGAGATTTTCGAATTCGATTTTCGATGTTGAAATCGAAAACTGGTTCCAAGATACCTCGACCAGCGGTCTACGCTTTGAAATGAGGCCTTGAAAAATCAACAAAAACCCGCCGGAAATAGACTGCGTCAGCGGTTTTCCAAAATTTGCGATCGATTGGTCTAACTTTTGCCTATCGGTACACCGTCAGTCGTTGAGAAGTTGGAGCCGGTAAATTGGAACGCAATAAATTGGTCAAAATCAAGTCAAGTAGCTGGAAATTGGTTGGGAAGTGGCCGGGAATTTCCCGGAACTCTTCCATGATATGGCAAGGTCCCGAGGCGATCGAGGAATTCCATAGGCTCTTCGGCGTCTGGCGTGGATTGGCCCATATTTTTGTTGGGGCAGGTCGAATCGCGACAATGGAAGAGTACATTGACGTCGAACTTCAAGCAACCTTGCTTGATCGTACTCGTCAGCTGGTTGCCGAAGACGAAGGAAGCGTTCTGCCATGGCTTCGGAATTATGACCAATCTGCACGACGATATCAGGATGAGGTTAAGCGCATACTTGAAGGTAAAGAAATTGGCGAGCTGTCAAACGAGGAGATTGGCGAACGATTTCATCAACTCCGAAATCTCCAGACTCAGATCGCGGTCTATGATCAGTTCGGAATGTACAGCGGACAGTTCTTTGAATCGGAAGCAAAGCGTATCCTTGAGCAGCGGCAGTTGTCGCCTCAAAAGTTACTCGAATACTTAGCCGTCCTAACCAACCCATGGGATCTTTCGACTCTGCAGCGAGAAGAGATAGCCTGCCTCAGTATTTTATGTGAATTGGCGAAAGATACTACTGTTGCTCAGGTCTTTGCTAACGGCAGTCCACGTGAAATTCGACAAAATCTGATTGCTAAGGCATCGGATCAAGTTTTGGGACTGGTCGAGAACTTTGGTTGGATATCAGTATTTATTGAGAACTCACAGCTGGATGAAGATCATTTCTTACGTCAGCTTATGAAAATGGTGACCTCGCTTCGAACTGGTGCGGGGGACGATGCACCTGGCTTTTGGAATAATGTCTTGGGGGCCACCTTGGACCGAATCCGATTGCATCCCTCGGAAAACAAGAAGAACGCCACCAAGTTGATGGCGGAACTAAATCTAAGCTTCCAAGAGGTAAAGCTTTTCGAGTTCTTTCGTGGCGCCGTCCACACTCGCCATGAATGTGAGTATCAAGTTGGTTTGGCTTCCGTACATCTAAAGCCAATTGTAGAAATGATCTGCAATCGCATTGGGATATCGATTGACCACTTCCATGGTTTTTCAACGAATGAGATCCTTGATTTGTTGAACGCGAGTCGAACGCTCGACGACTTCCCTCTCAGTCGTCACTATGTTTGTGGCGGCTGGTACGAGGATAGATTGGACTTTCGACAAATGGCAATGGCGGAGGCATTTGAGTTTAAGGAACAGTTTGACACTTCCGAATGTGAACCGCAAGAGAACGAACAAATTGGCGGCATGGGAGTTTCCCCGGGCACTGCCGAGGGTCCTGCCTGTCTCGTCAGAAGTCTTGATGATCTCGTAAACTTTAAGCCAGGCGATATCCTGGTCGCAGTTGCAACCACGGTCGACTACCTTGCATGTATGAAGTCTGCTGCAGGAATAATCACTGAGCATGGTGGATGGTCTTGTCATGCCGCGATTGTTGCAAGGGAGATCGGGATTCCTGCGATTGCGGGCTATAGGGGCGCAATGAAAACCTTCAAGGATGGCGAACGCATTTGTTTTGATGCGGCAAGCGGAATTGCGCAACGATTCGACGGTCCGCGACAAGATGAATCGAGCAATTAACCTAAACGGTCGGAAAGAAGTACTATGGCAGCATTGATTCGCCCATTCCATTGCACAGACCCCTGCCAATTGCAGGAAGTCGGCGGTAAGGGTATGCAGTTGTGCGATCTTGCCGTTTTGCGATTCAATGTACCACCCGGAATTGTGATTACAGCGTCGGCGATAAGTAAAATTTGGGAATCAAATCCAGAATTGTTGGCTAAAGTAGACTCCCTCTTAAAGTCTTGGGCTGACTCCTGTGATTCCAGGTCTGCGATTGCCTATCAGCTTCAGTCAATTTCATTGGCATGTCAGATTCCAGATTGCATTGTTAACCAGCTCAACTCAAGTCTTGCGGGTATTCCTGGAATGAATTTCGCGGTTCGCAGTTCTGCATGCAATGAGGATGGAAGCAATTCCAGTTTTGCCGGAATTTTCGAAAGCTATTTGAATGTCTCAAAAACGGGTATTCCAAAAGCTATTTTGATGTGCATGTCATCACAGTTAACTCAGCGATCACTGGAGTACCACCAGACCCAAGGCCAAAGTCCTTCGGTAAAGGAGTTTGCAGTGGTTGTTCAGCAACAGATCGCGGCAGAGGTTTCCGGCGTCTGCTTCACGTCGGTCGAAAGCAATCAGCATACCACCCCGCTGATGCTCATTGAATCAGTGTATGGAATAGGGGAGTCATTAGTCGACGGGGACGTAACACCCGACAAGTATTTGGTGACGGCGTCTGCCGAATGTGTGGTTCAGAAGCAGATTGGAATTCAACGAAGACTAAAGACTACTTCGGTTGAGGGTGGAACAGGATGGATTTCCGTCGACGAGGCACGTGCAAGGATGCAAAAGCTCTCTGACAAACAGATACTTCAATTAGCGTCGGTCTGTTTGGACATTGCGAGTATGCAGGGGTATGCATGTGACGTCGAGTGGTGCGTTTGCAATGGTCGAATTTATGTCCTTCAAGCTCGACCAATCACAACCGCCATCGCGATCTAGGGAAAGGAGAGTTCTCATGGGTAAGAAGAATGAACCAATCGACAAGACAGAGTTCGTGGCGCTAATTGTGGAAGACAATGCGGACCATTGCAATGTGTTAAGAAAGACGGTTGAATCCCTAAACAACCCAATCCCCAGCCCACACGGGATTTGGACTGCAAGCATTTTTAAAGATACTTATGGGCTTACCAACCAGGAAGTTCATGACGAGTTTACGGTTGACAAGATCATGTCTTGGCTGAGCGAAAACAATAGTAATGAATTAGCAAACGGAAGAAAGGTCGTCGTTTTCCTGGACCTTTGGTGGGGCAGGCAAACTGAATTGCATGAAGATACTTTTCTGAAGACATTGCTTTGTCGCGAATCACACTTCTCGGCGCAAGCTGAGGAAACTCGCCCCAATTCAATGGCCATTATTAAATGGCTAAGAAAGTACCACTCAAACGTTTGCATCGTCCCTGTATCGACCTTTGGGGTTGGGCGTATGCAGTCACTATGTCGCTATCTTGGCGCAAACTTCGTAATTCAAAAATTTCCTAAATTGCAGGATCTCTATGGCGAACATGAGTGTAGTCATCCAAAGAGTGGCACCCAATGTGAGCGTTGCCTATTTGCGCTCGAAGCCTTACACCGCAGCAACCTAAATGGATACATCGAAACACTTGTTTCGATTCTGCACAAGGAAGGCCTATTCTCTTACGATGAGAACGGAAAGGCGTCTTGCGACTTAGTTGCTGCAATGAAGAAGTCAAATGTGTGCTCACACATCAAAAAAGTAAGCAATTTGCTTCATCTACGGGACATTGAAGGGCAGAAAGTTTATGACCTTGATCCTTTAGTGCTGAAACATGACATTGTTCGCCTAGCTCAAGAGTTGATGAGCAGACGTGACGAAGAAGCAATTTCATATCTTGTTAGTCGGCAAATTGAGGATCGTCAAAGCAGATTGAAATCGCTTG
>JBIKLJ010000406.1:0-2794 GCA_044359895.1 Pirellula sp. | reverse complement strand
CTGTTCCGGGCTGTTCGGCGCGAAATAACCTACCCACCAGTCGATCTGCTGCTCCGCGGTACTGTATTGACTTGGTATCGTTAAAACACAAGGGTACCGACGATATGGATTGTATTCCGGGGGTAGTTGCACGATGTATCGCACATTTGTCCCCATGCGGCGTCCTTTCTGCGGCACCTCGATCGTAAATCGCCCAGGGACCGTGACCTCCGTGGGAGTTTCTTGCGAGTCCGGTCCATAAACAAGCTTTTGCACCGAAGCTTGATCGGGGACTTGTAGCGGTGGAGGCATGTTCTCCAAAATCTTGGCGACCAATCTTGGGCTGCCCGCTTCCAATCTCGAAATGGATTCAATAGCTTGGTCGTTGCGGACGCGGCTCGAAAGATATTCGGTGATCAGCGATCTTGCTTGGATCCCCGAGGCGACAACGGCAGAGTTGTCTTCGCCAATGGTTGGGCCAAAAAGCCAGCCGCTGACAGCCAGGGAAGCGAGTTGTTCAGGCTTGAGCGTGGCATCCGCGCGGCGACGCCGGTAGTCGGATAACCTATTGACGGTATCGGCTGTGAGATTCAGAGAAATCTCCTGCTCCATCAAGGTAAACTTCGCCTTGGTCTCGCTCTCTGGCATCTTCGAGATGTCATCATGGAGCCATTGCAAAATCTCGGATTGATCTTTCAACTCCACCGCGAGAGCCTGCAAACGACGGTCCACCTTGAGCTGAGTTTCCAACGCCACCTTTGTCTTGTCGATACTTTCTAAAATCATCCGAGCAAAGCGATGCTGCCCAGCAAGTTGGGCGTTCTGAGCTGCCTCGAAGAGCTGATCCGCAAGCAGCTGATCAAACTGCTTCAATTGCGACGCTTGATTTTCGAGTTCTGGAAACTTATGAATCGCCTTGACCAACATCTCCCGCGCTTCGACGAACCGTCTGGATTCCGAGAAAAAATTAACAATGTCGAGCCAATCTTTCGGCCGCTCGCGGCTAGCATTGTGCGCCAAGATATCCATGAGCATTTGGCTGTCGAAACTGGTTGGCGACAGTCGCATATCCCATCGAAGCTCGTTCTTATCTGTGTCCAGAGTTTGAACACGAACATACTGAGTTGAAACCTCGGTTATCCCCTGCACAAAGTTGGTGATTCCCTTGGGGCCAAGCACACTGTAAAAGCGTCTCCCAAACAATTCAAAAGCGGTTGGTTCTCCCGGACCCAATAAGACTTGAATGATCGGCGCGTTTTGGCCACTCTCCACTTCGCTTTGATTGCCCTCAAAATCAATTTTCAAGAGGGACTTGGCTTGCTGAGGGTTGTCGAGAACTCGGTTGATGTTGACGTATGTTTTACGAAGGCCATCGTCCATTCCCACAATCGACTTGGTCAACGCTTGCGCACGAGCGTTGACGGAGCCACCTGAAGTGAATGTACCTATTTCAAAGCGATCTCCGGGGCCGAGCGTTGTGCCGTCCGTGAGCTTCAGCGTGCTCTGTTGTCCCCATGCATTCCAAGTCAAAAACGAAAAAAACACGCAACAAGAAGCAATTGCGTTCTTGTAAAAAGGGCTCTTGGAAACAAAATGAACCTCAACCGAATGCTGCCAGAGTCCTTGAACGCTTGATCTGCTGGTCGAATTCATATTCAGTTCATTAAAATTGAGCCGCGGGCGCTAGCCGCATTACTTGCATCCCAAAAAAGGATATTCGGCGCGGCTAGCGCCCGCGGCTGAAACGGCGCATTAAGAAATGTTGGAACTAGCGACCGCCGAAATACTTTTTGAGCGTTTCCGAGGCCGCTTCTTTTGTATTGACCGTCGAAGGGCCTTGCGAAGCTTGCTTGGGCAATTTGATGGGTGCCCGCTTCTCGAACTTCTTCGGCTTGTCTTCTTCGACCGGAGCGACCGGGTTCGCGGAATCTACCTCCAGTTGGGTGGCGTTGACGCTGGTCGTGTCTTCCATCGAAAATTGACGCGTTTCCAAATCGGTTCCTACAGCGGGAACGGGTCGATCGATTTGGTCGGCTTCAGCCAACCAAGAACTGATATCGATGCTTTCTTTGGAATCTAGAGAACTCTGCTCGGTAATTCGCCCAGCCGCTTCCTTGATCGATTGCACTTCAGGCTGCTTGGAATTTGCAATTCCAACTTCGATCAGAATCTCAAACTCCAATTGGCCACATCGCATCTTGTCGCCAGTTTTGAGAATCTTCGCTTTGTCAGGCGACAGTTGCTTCTCATTGATAAACGTGCCGTTTCGGCTCTTGAGGTCCAGCAACAGAACTCGGCCATCTTTTTGAACGATCACGCAGTGCTTACGGCTGATCGATTCACTTTTTGGACGCAACTGACACGAGTCGCTACGGCCAATCAAAAACTTCTCATCCTTGACAGGAATAATTTTTCCCTCGTGTGTGCCCGACAGAACCTTCAGCATTACCTGCATTGCAGTCCCTCTTTAGACCTTGTTCTCGATCAATCCAAGATAAGTACACTGGTGATTACCAGCCGAAACCAATTTTCATCAAATCTTAACGGAGAGGCGTTACTGACTCAGTTTAGCCTCGATTGCATCAATCATAAAGGCTTGTAATGCGAGAATTAAACACCGTTTAGCCTTTTAACAAGCCTTCGTCCCCTTCAGCGTGAGAAAGTCCGCCAGTGCTGCCGGCTGCCAACCGCATTCTACAACCTGCGAAACTCCCGACTGTAGCCACAAAACCAATTGCTTGGTCCAAAACTCGATTTCATCCTGCGTTTGGTGGATTCCCACGGAACGCGATCTTTCTTCAAGGTTTGCCTGGTT
>JBIKLJ010000405.1:0-2809 GCA_044359895.1 Pirellula sp. | reverse complement strand
AACAGTTGTCCCAACTGTTCATGAAGCTTGCAACAATCCCCCATCCCAAGCTCACGTTCGCCGGCACTCCACGCTCGATTCCCAAATCAAAAAACGCAATGGAAACGTCCCACTCTAGTTTCTATCGTCGGGATGGAGCCCCGCTTGGCAGTTCCAAGCAGTTGGGGACAACTGCTTTACAATGTCGAACAGTTGTCCCAACTGTTCATGAAGCTTGCAACAATCCCCCATCTCAATCCCACGTTCGCCGGCTCTCCACGCTCGATTCCATAATCAAAAAACGCAATGGAAACGTCCCATTCAAGTTTCTGTCGTCGGGATGGAAACCCGCTTGGCAGTTCCAAGCAGTTGGGGACAACTGCTTTACAATGTCGAACAGTTGTCCCAACTGTTCATGAAGCTTGCAACAATCCCCTATCCCAATCTCACGTTCGCAGGCACTCCACGTCTAATTCCCAAATCAAAAAGGCGCATTGGAAACGTCCCATTCAAGTGGCTATTGTCGGGATGGAAACCCGCTTGGCCGCTTCGAGCAGTTGAGCGACAACGAATCCAATCAAGTTTTGCTAACGGTACCAACAATCGGCTTAACCGACAAAGTTTTTCGCAATACCCTTATCGCGCCAGTTATCGCGGTTTGCACAACAATCAAAAAGCCTGCACGAGACGGCATAATTTGCTTGCCGTTGGTGCAATTCGCGCTGTAGGATTAGGTGCTTCGCGAAGGCCGTCGATCGGATCTTTTGCAAAACTCATTTCTCTTCGTTAGCTTTCTAAATCCATGGAGGACGCAATCGTGATTCATTACTCATGCGATCGATGCAAACGGGAAATCGACTCGAATTCTGACTTAAGATACACCGTCACGATCGAGATCGAAGCTGCGTTGGATGGTCCCGACCATGAAGTGGTTGACGACCCAGATCATCTGGACGAAATCCAAGAACTTCTGGATTCGACCGATCAAATTTGCAGTTCGGTTTTCGATGACGATGTCTACCAAAGGAAACAATTTGACTTGTGCAAAGATTGCTTCCGAAGCTACATCAAGAATCCGCTGGCCCGTGAATCGAGCGCACCCATGGGATTTAGCAAAAATTAAGAAGCTCGGAACCGTGCTGAATGGCTTGTTCGGTTTTGGTTCAGTCGGCTTAGTTTGTCATGGCGGATTGCCTAGCGACCACATAATTGATGAGCTCGTCCACAGTGTCGATATCAAGAATGTCGTCGTCGATTCGAATTGCGAATCTCTTTTCCAACTCGAAGGTCAGCTCCGCCATGGCAACGGAATCGATCCCGATCAGGGATAATGAGTCGTTGCCTTTCGGGTTACCACCACATACCGTCTTGAGGTAGGTAAGGATCTGAGTCTTTGTTTCCTGAGTGTCCGTGCTATCCATGCTCTATTCCTAACGTCTTATCGAACGGCTGATGTAGTGGTGGATGGTTCGGCACGTGTTGTCAAGGCCGATTGATTTCTCTGGATTTTGGATGGGCTGTCTGAGCTTGCCTGATGGAGTGCCGTTATGACTTGGGATTCTGTTATCAAGTCACGCAGGACCACAGGATGGTCCGGATTCTCTCCCGAGTATATTGCCAAGACGGGAATCGACAAGCTATTCAGTTCTCTTAACTTCGCCTGTACCTTCGGTGAGTAATTGGTCAAATCCGCTACCATCGGCACAATCCCTTTAGATTCAAGCAGTTCCTTGACTTGTTTGGTCTCCAAGGCGACTCGAAGGTTGAGCTTGCAATTTTGGCACCAGTTCGCGGTAAAGTCGATCATGACCGTTTTTCCTTCGGCAACCAACGCGTCTAACTTTGATTCTTCGTATTCTTGCCAAGCTAATTCGTAGCGTGACGGCTGAAGTGCGTAAAACGACCCGTACGTACCGGCGACTGCAACGGCTGTTGAAATCAACCAGGCTTTTATCTTGGTTCGCCCTTCCGCCCATGCTGGTACCCGTCCAATCATCCAACAGGCAAACCAGACAAACATCAACGCGGACAGCATGGACATTCGGTCTTTGTCCAAAAAACCACTCACCAGGAAAACAACCGATAACAGCATCGGAAAAGCCAGGAATTCTTTGAACGTCTCCATCCATGCGCCCGGCTTCGGAAGAAATGACAACAAAGAGGGCTGAACGGCAACTGCAAGATATGGCAGCGACATCCCAAGGCCCACACCAAAGAAAATCAAAAGAACGACCCAAGCTGGCTGACTCAATGCGACAACAAAGACCCCGCCCAGAAATGGTGCACTGCAAGGCGTTGCCAAAATCGTCGTTATCAAACCCTTGAAGAAAGCTCCAAGATATCCCTCGCGATTGGACAGTTCCGTGCTGGTTTTGCTCATGGCGAAACCGGGAATGGGGATTTCCCAAACGCCGAGAAAACTCAATGCCAAAGAAAACATAAAGGCAGTGATAAGAACACGAAATTCGATCGAACTGAATTGCTGTCCCCACCCGTAGGCGTTGCCGGTGTAAGCACGAACAAGGACACTGACAAGCCCAAGCCCTAGAATCAACGAGATGATCCCGGCGGCATAAGTCAAAGTCAGCAGTGATGATTTGCCGCGATCCCCACCCGCTTCACTGACAAACCCCAAGATCTTCAGTCCGATGACCGGCAATACGCACGGCATAAAATTCAAGATCAATCCGCCCAGCATTGCCAAGCAAAACTTGGTCCAAATCTCAGAACCGCTCAGCGTTAACTTGACTCCTTCCTCATCAATCCATTGGTTCAAATTCCCGTTCGCCGACACCGTCTTAAACGGAATCGCCTGCATGGCTGCAGCGAT
>JBIKLJ010000177.1:0-10228 GCA_044359895.1 Pirellula sp. | reverse complement strand
GAGGTGCAATCGCTAAGACAAGAACGATCGCAAGAGCCTGACCATAGATCCATAGCATTGGCGACCAAAGACAAACGACAAACTCGCAAGTCACAAACGCAGTTCGATTGAAAACGCGATCCAACAGTGCTCATCTAAATGTGCGCACAAAACGCAAAAAACAACTCACAATTTTACTAACAAAGCCTAAACTCTTTCAGGAATGTGACTGTAGAGATTTGGATCTTCCGCAGAATCAGTGGGTGAAACAGCTTGAAATGGCTCCGCTTCAGCACGTTGGATTTTTCGCGTTACTCAAAAAACAAGCCGACATGCACGAAAGAAGTCAGGGGCTAGTGAAGCAACCCCTGGCTTGTTTTTTGACTCCAGTGGCGCTCGAGTTGGTTCCCACCAGTGCCATATCCTCCACCGAAGCAACGTAATGATATCGATTGCAATTGTCGCTTGCAATCAAACAAGGAAAGCATGTTGGTCGAGTACGAAAAAATGTTTGCCCGAGGGGCCGAAGGGAAAGACACCTAGGCTGCGTAATACGGAGAAATCATCAGATATGCGATCACCCCTGTGATGGACACATAGAGCCAGATTGGAAAGGCATAACGAGCGATCTTGCGATGTTTGGCAATCTGATTCGTCAATGCGAACATGAAAGCGCGTAGCACTAATGGCAAAACAATAAGTGAAAGCAAGATGTGCGAAAGCAGCACACTGTAATAGACATACCGAATAGCACCTTCACCTCCAAATCGCGTCGATGGATTGGATAAGTGATATGTGACATAGCAAATTAAAAAGATAGCCCCTAATGCAAACGCGCTCGACATGGCAAATCGATGAATAGAGATCTTACCCATTTTCTGAGCTATCAGCCCAGTCACAAGGAACAGTGAAGTTAAGGTATTGATCGCACCAATCACGTGCGGCAACGACTTGGTCCAGGTACCAAGATCCAACTTAGCAGGTAGACCTAGCAACAAGGCCACCACGAAAGGGATCGCAATCGACAAGACATTGACGAGCAAGTTCGCTCGTTTTTCATAGTTCATTAGTAGGCAAATCCTGCGCGGAGGACGAAGCTGTTCTCGAGATCTACATCACCTATCGGCAGGACGCGGTAGGACAGTTCGCGATTGAAGGCGTATCCACCTTCAACGAAACCGACGCGTAACCCTTGTCGAATTTGGTCTGATCGACCAAATTCAAGCCCCATCATGATTCGAATGTCGTTGATATCGACCTGGTCGTTCGTGCCATCGGGTTGCCGGATAGTCCAGTTTCCTCCACCATAGTAACCCGTCAAGTACCACCACATGTCCGAGTTGCCAACCGTCGACAGGTAGTGTGCCAGCTTAGGCTCGGGAAAGAAGATGTCGAAACGGGTGTCTTGATTCGGCGCCCATAAAATCCCGAAGGCTGGAAGCAGCTTGATTTTGTTCCGATCTAAGTAGAAAACACCAGCACGACCTGTGGAGGTCGGGGTCAAACGCAAACGCCCCATCGCCTTGCCTTGGATACGAACGCTGTCGTTATTGATCGCATCGAAGTCAGCGAAAACACCGACTCGTAGCCCAAGTTCAACACCAAAGGTCTTCATCGGATCTGTTTCCCAACCGGTGTCGAGAAAACCCGCGAAAGCCGAACTGGGCATGGCAAAATCAGGACTGGTCGGACCTTCCCATAAAGTTTGGGTGTACGAGGGGATTAGGTAGAGCGGCCGAGTGCTGCCGAAAAACGAGGGGATGGCAAAGACCAAAGAGACATCGGTATCGTTTGACTGTAACGCATTTGGACCTGGCGAACCAAAGTTGTCCGAGCCAGGAAGCCAAGTGTGACGAAAACGCGGGCCTTGGCACAAGCGAATAACTTGGTTGGTTGCGACGTTAATACTGTTTCCAGTGGTTTCCCACCCGCTGCTCCAGTTGGTCGTTGGAGGGTAGCCTGGATAGCCATAGGGATTCGGCTGGTTTTGATAACTCCATTGGGAATTCATGGGTGCCGCCGCGCCGGTCCCCGGAAACAAGACATTCGGCGTAGAATTTGGGTAAACGGTGCTCGGATAAACTGGCTGGCCATAGGGATTAGCCCCTGCCCCAGTTGGCATCACCGGTTGCCCTGTGTAAGGGTTCGAAAAGGCGATGGGTGCGCCGGTCGGATAGGTGGGGGGTTGGCCGTACGGAACAGAAAGAGGGGCACCAAAGTTGAAAAGATTGTTCCAGTTCCAATTGGGATAGGTTGGGACCGGGGCCGTCGATGGACGAAACCCTGGAGCATAAGGGTCAAAAGACGTGCCGGTTTGTAAAGTTGGCGTCCCATAATTGGGTACGGGATAGCCGCTGGGCGGAAATGCACCCGGAGCGGCAGGGACATAAGGATTCCCTGGACTGGGATAGGTCGTGCTAGGCAACTGAGCCGTTTGCCCCCAACAATATGCGGGCGCCAGCGCAAAAAATACGCATCCAGCGAGCCGACAAATAGTCTGGGAGGAAGGCAAAAGCACAATTTTTTCCGATGTCCGAGCTGATTCGCAACGTCATAAGAGGGAAATCCTGGTGATGGGAATACTTCTTTCGAAGGGTTCCGGTCAAGCTTTCTTGTGCCAATCCTTGAAGAATCGTCAAAATTGGTACAAACTTATTCCTTGGCATGTGGCAACTAGGAACCGATATCGCTCAATATTTTTCGAATTGTTGCTTATCACTCAGTCTCCAAGTATCCTTGAATAGTCGTCGGTATGGATCCCGTCTCGATTTACGTTTCCTTCTCTGCTTCGCAACCTAAGGGTACTTTGGCATGCGTCTTCAAACCCTATCAAAACTCGCCTTCTCCTGCTTTATTGCCTGCATTGCTGCAACACCCTTGGCTTATGGCCAAGGTGGTGGTGGCGGTGGCGGTGGCGGCAGTGTCGGTGGTATTGGTCAAGCAGGGATCGATATCGATGCGGCTGGTGTCTTGCGAGTAAGCCATGTCGACCCTTCGATTGCTTTTGTCCAAAGAATGGCAACTCTTCAAAACCAACCGCGTGGAGCTGTCCATACATCGCCGCTTCGTAAGGTATCGCTGAATCGACTTGAAAAGGTGGTTGCAAAGTGCCTCGTAGATGGAACCGATCTTTCCGCTGAAATCCTAAGCCTGGCGGGGCTAAGCCGCATCGAATATGTATTTTTCCTCGAGGATTCCAAGGATATCGTCATCGCAGGGCCGGCAGATCGTTGGTTTTGGGATGCAAACAACCGATTGGTGGGCTTGACGACAGGGCGTGCAACGATGCGTCTGGAAGATCTTGTTGTCGGCTTGCGGGCTTTTGCTCCGAATCAAGGGGCGACCTCCATCATCGGCTGCTCGATTGACCCTACTGCCGAAGGGATCAAACGCATGAACAATTACAATGCTCAGTTTGGCGGCCAGCTTCCTCCGGGTGCCGACATTCGCCAACTGGCATTAGGAATGAAACAATCTCTCGGGATGCAAACGATTTCGATCAAGGGAGTGCCTGCAAACACCCGCTTTGCACAAGTATTGGTCGAAGCAGATTACCGAATGAAGTTGATCGGGATCGGCCTTCAAGACCCGATCATCCCTTTCACCACTTGGATCGAACGTACCAGCCCGAACGCCAATAAGAATGCTCTTCAACGCTGGTATTTCCAATCCGATTACAGCTCCGTTAGCACCGACGCCTCAGGCACCGCATTGCGTCTGCAAGGCCGAGGAGTGAAGCTTTCCGGCGAAAAGGAAAACGTTACCTCCGACGGAAAACGTAAGCGAACCGGTAACGTGGGCGATAAAGCTAGCAGTGGTTTTACCAAGGAATTTACAGACAAATTTGAAGCTCTTGCGGATGTAATTCCGGTCTTCTATGAAATGAGAAACCTGTTCGATGTCAGCGTTGCTGCTGCCTTCATTCAAGACCGCGGCCTCTACGAAAAATCGGGCTGGGATCTCGGAGTTTTCGCGGACGAAGACAAGTTTGCTGTCAACACAGTCAACGGCGTAACCCAGGTCGAATCGGCAGTCAACGCCGTTTGGAAGGACGCCCAGCTGATCACCCCCATCGGTGGTGGAGTTCACATTGCTGCTAAAAATTTAATCGATCCTTCGAACACTCAAGTCGATAAAGATATCGAGTATCAACGAGAGAAAGTATCGGCACCCGCTGACCTCTCGGCTGATCAATGGTGGTGGGATTAGTTCCTAGACAGATTGAATTTATGCGTTCGACCATCCATGGTTTGCGAATTGCGGTGGTCGCGCTCGCTGGTTATTGGACCTTGCTTTTTATTTCAACGCATATTCCTGCTCAAGGGATTATGCAGAGGGTCCGTGCAAACGATAAGGTTTTGCACGTTCTAGCCTTTAGTGGGCTAGCATTTCTCATCGCTTGGGCCATCCCCACCAACAAGAACCGATTGTCTCAGAATGTGGTGATCGCGGCCGCTGTGGGAGTTATCTACGGTGGTATCGACGAATTGCTACAAATTCCAGTTGGACGTACCGCAGATTGGTATGACTTCGCTGCAGACTGCTTTGGAATACTCGTCGGCTTAATCGCCTACACAAGTTTGCGAGCGTTTTTGATGCGGTCCAAGTTCCAGCTGCTTCACGATGACTAGCGATTAGATCCGCTTAGTGGCAGAATTTCTGTCTGTGTCGCGAGCTATTTTTCCAAACGCGAATCACCGGAAAACCCGATGCCACAAGCAACATGAAAAGTGTCGAGGGTTCCGGGACCGCAGTCAACGTAAAGGCTGCACGGTGATAACCGCCCTGGAAATTGCTGCCTAAAAAGCCATCGGGAACGACTGTTGATTCGCCTGGCCTAAACAGCAGAAAGTCATTTTCACCCCATGCCAGTAAACCACCATCGCCAGGAAGTAGTTCTCCTTCGGGAGTGCCAAGCACACTGGAGAAAGTCCCGTCGCCTTTATCTAGTCCTGCAGTCGCCGCAATGGGCCCAAAGTACTCGGGCCCCGCGTTGGTATGCGGGATATAGCCAAATGCGATGTCGTCTTTTTTGAATTCGAACCCACGTAGAGTCGTGTCGCCGTCGAACCATACCATCTGAACAGAACGTTGGGTGTTTGGAAATGGCTCTCCACCGACTGTCTCGTTGTAGAGTCGAACGTTGCTCCATGTCACCTGGAGGTATTGGTTCGGCATGTATCTGGCTGTTACCAAGTTGTCGAGCAACGGGTCCAGCAGGTAATCGTCCCAAAGGGGGGCAATCATGGCAGTGCCAGCTACGCTCGTGGAATCTCCCGAATTGGCTGATCCTAATGGGCCCGGTTTCCAGTCTGGTCGCACAGGCTGCGAAAAGCCCACGTGCCCATTCTCGGAGACAAACACGCTGCTTACAGCCTGGCCGAAAAAACGGAATCCTGTTCCAGGTGCTAGATTCCCAATTAGCTCAACACGAAGCTCATCCCCCGTGCTACCGTTGAAAAGGGGCGTTCCAAGAGGATCTACAATCAACCCCCCATGGACCGTCGTTGCGCTTAATAGGAATGATCCACAAAAAATCGCGATCCGTAAGATTTTGCCAACCATTTCGAACATCCGTGAAATACAACGCTACCTCCATCATGCATCCGCTCCAATGTTTGCTCGAGCGATGCGCACTGCTTCTTGAAGTCTACATGCGCGAGGCGCATGCTGCAATCGGTACAACCGTCAAAGGTTTTAAAGTCTGTTTCCGCAGAAGGTTAGCGGAACCAAAATCTTCAAAAAACGAGTGCGTCGACCCAAGGGCAAATTTACAGAGCTAACCTCCCTTGTCGTCAGATCGGCGTAGCTAACCGATCTTGGACATTGCCCCCTTTTTGTTTGCCCCCTTTATGTTTTTTGGAGTTTGCCCCATGTTTAGAAAAATAGTGTTTTCGTTTTTTGGCGGATTGGTTTTGGTTGGTTCGTTGGCCAGCGCTGCCTCTGCTCAGACCACGGGAAGCCAAGCCTTCAACGTCGTCGTTCCCCGATCTCTAACGATCACGGCGCCGTCGGCTTCCACAAGCCTGGATCACAACCTAACCGCGACACCGCAAGCATTTCCGGCCCAAGTGTGGGCGGTTCGCGGAAACTTGCGGACCGGAGTGGTTGTAAATTTCGCAACGGCCTCACCGTTTGTGCACACTGCTGATTCGAACTTCAAACGGAACGCGAAATTGGATTTGGCCGTTGGCAGCTCTGAAGGGCCTGCAAACTGGACTATTGACAAGTCGAGTGATTCGACCGCTTTTGCAACGGGTGACAGTGACGCGCAAGTTTCTGTCTCCTCGAATGGAGTTGGACGAGCGGAATTGAACCTAACTGTCAGTTTCCTCACTGATGATTTAAGCACGCTTGCTGAAGGAAACTACGCCACCACGGTCGTAGGAACCATCGCTGCCAAGTAGGCTCCTGCAACCGCCTCTGTCTGCTTATTGCAAAGTTGAGTCTGTCCGTTCACTTGAAGAATCCAGCCCAAAATTGAGTCCCATACGCGCTTTTTCAAAGCCGCTTCGTTCTCTGTTGGTGTCACACCAGATGTCTCAAGCGAAGAATAGATTCGGCAGATAATTTCGTTGACGTGTCGGTTGTGCCTTGCCAGCACCTAAAAATCCGTGCAAACAAGCCCTGGTTGATTCAAACTCCAGGGCTTGTTTCGTTTTTGTCGCACGAAACCATTGTGAACTCTTGTTGCTATCGGGTTAATAGCTACCTAAGGAAGAACGAAGATCACACCAGTGGTGGCAACACTCTGGAATAGAATCCCCTTTCGGATGTTGCCGACATCGCGACTTCGATAGATTCTTTGCCCTTCAGGATAATGTCCAATCGAAAACTTCCGTTCGCGAGGCGAATGCGCACCCATCTTGTAGGGCAACACAGGAATTGTTCCAAGAAATTGCGCATAAGAAATAGCGGGTCTCGTCCAAGCTGGCGACGTTGGCTCAAACCGCTCTAGGTTGTCCTGCTCGAAATACAGCGGATTGGTATAAAATCGGGCCGGTGACCAATTCGCATTTTGCATGCCCCACGGCGTCTCTGACTCTTCCCCTTCGGACCGGGTCAACGTTGTGCGGTTGCGGCTTTCTGTTAAAACCGCAGAGGATTCGTAAGCAGATTCCTCCGGTGTCTTCTGAAGAGTCACTTCGACCGATTGCCGAGGCCGAAGCATGCTATCCACCGTTGGAACTTTGGGAAGACGGCTCTTGGAATCGAGAATCTTCGATTCCGGTTTGATTATCACCTGGCCCCATCCTGATGACGCAGTTCCAAACCCCAACGCGGCCACCATGGCGGTATTCGTCAGCATTTGTCGCATAAAGTGATGGTCGTTCACATTGCCACCTGGAACCTTCTTGTAGAAAACAAACTCCTAGTAGGATTATTCGGTTGAAATCGATTGTTTCGTTAGTAAAGGCCCCAAGATCCTAGAACTGGACATGCCTTACAAGGTCGTCACCAGATTCCTTTTCAGGATAAATGGAGGGCTGATTAGACTGAACATGTTCATGTCTTCTGAAAATCCCGGGTAACAGCGATGCCTTTTCGAACAATCTATCGAATGATTCAAGGTGCCAAAGGCTGGCTATCAGCCAATGTCCCGTGTTCATCGCATTCCCGTCCATTACGACACAAGACCTGTCCAACATCCTCCTTCCGGCGATTGGAGAAACGAAGGGTCTTCGCCGTTGACGCTTTCTTTGTGGCCGGGTCGCTCTCGATTGAAGTGACCAGTGTCGGTGAAACCAACGCAAACCTTCTGGCCTTGGGTACCGATTTTTTTGTGGACAACAACAACAATCTTGCCTTTGAAATCGGCGAGATCCGTGGCGCCATTCAAGACCTAAGGAACGTCCGTGCCTTCAGCAATGAGTCGGTTGGGAAGCTTTTTTGGATTGGGGATTTTTCAAGCGCCCCACTGGCAACCCCTCCTGCATCGGGCCAGGTCTTTCTGGCGCAAGGATTATCCGAAGTCCATTGGAATGCCCAAGCCAACATTACTGGCAACGTTCAACTGGCCGCAATCGAACAACTCCACTTCAATGGCCAAGCCAATATCCAAGGGAATCTCGCCGCCACGACTGGACCATTAGGCACCATCTCCGACGGGCCCAATGCAAAACTGACGGTCCAGGGAAACGTGAATCTTCAAAGCACGAACAATATCACCATCGCGGACGAAACAACTTCCTCCTGGACCATCCGTGGAACCTTTCGCGGCTTCTCGCATTCCACACTGGAAGTTGGGATTGGAGGTCAATTCGATTCCGACTTTATCGATCTCGTAGCACAAAACGGAATCATTCAGGACCAAAACGATTTGGTGATCCGAAGCATACAAGCTCCTGGAAATGTTCGTATCACTGCGGCGGGGGCTCTTTCGGATTCTGTTGGTACGATCATCGATATTGACGGTTCGACGCGCTTCGACGCCGCGCGTATCGCATTGGCGAACGACCTGTCCGATTCGATCTCCATGGATGGCCCCGTTGCATTCGTTGCCACGTCTGGAACAGTAACGATCGCATCCCAAGGGCAAGTGGCACTTGGTGATATATCAGCAAGCGGAATGAATATCGAAATTTTTGAGGATCGAAGCTCCAGGCTAGCTGCAATACAAACATCAGGCAGTTTCCTTCTGCACAGCGACGGAAATGTCACTAACGTATTGAACTCGAGCGTCCTGGCTAACAACCTGAGTATAGAAGCCACCAGCTTCATCCAACTGGCCCAGAATCCAGGTGATATCATCCAGGCAAACGGCATCGTCTCGCTCCTGTCAACGACTAGCAGCGTCACGATCGCTAGTCCTGGGTCGGTCTCGCTAGGGTACATCACTGCAAGCGGAACCAGCATCACGCTCTTCGAAGATGCAAGCACTTCGCTGGCCAACATTCAAACTGCTGGTAGCTTGGCAGTGACCAGCTCCGGTTCGATTACCGACGTCGTCGGAGCCAACATCCAAGCAGTAACATGGAACGCAAATGCCGGAACGTTTATCTTGCTGGCAGACCATGCAACCGATGTTCTCAACGTATCCGGAGCCGTCTCGCTAGTAGCGACCGCTGGCGGCGTCACGATTGCTAATCCAGGGTCGGTCTCGCTAGGAGACGTCACCGCAAGTGGAACCAGCGTCACTCTCTTCGAAGACGCAAGCACATCGCTCGGCAGTCTTCAAACGCCAGGCAGCTTGGTCGTTACCAGTTCGGGGGCGATCACTGACATCGCGGGAGCCAACATCCAAGCTGGTACGTTGAACGCAACCGCAGGAACCTTCATTTTGCTTGCGGACAACGCAACCGACGTACTGAACCTATCAGGCGTCGTCTCGTTGGTCGCAACCGCCGGTAGCGTCACGATCGCTAGTCCTGGGTCGGTCTCACTAGGGGACATCACTGCAAGTGGAACCAGCATCACGCTCTTCGAAGATGCAAGCATCTCGCTGGCCAGTCTTCAAACTCCTGGTAGCTTGGCAGTTACCAGCTCCGGTTCGATCACCGACATCGCCGGAGCTAACATCCAAGCTGGTACATTGAACGCAACCGCAGGAACGCTTATCTTGCTTGCGGATAATGGAACCGATGTACTGAACCTAGCTGGCGCGATGTCGTTGGTCGCAACTGCCGGTAGCGTCACGATCGCAAGTCCTGGTTCCGTCTCTTTAGGAGACGTCACGGCAAGTGGAACCAGCATCACGCTCTTCGAAGACGCAAACACATCGCTTGCCAATATTCAAACACCCGGTAGCTTTGCAGTCACCAGTTCAAGTTCGATTACCGACATCGCCGGAGCTAACATCCAAGCTGGTACGTCGAACGCAACCGCTGGAACTTTTATCTTGCTTGCGGACAACGCAACCGACGTACTGAACCTATCAGGCGCCGTCTCGTTGGTAGCAACTGCCGGTAGCGTCACGATCGCCAGTCCAGGATCGGTCTCACTAGGAGACGTCACCGCAAGCGGAACCAACGTCACTCTCTTCGAAGATGCAAGCACTTCGCTCGCCAGTCTTCAAACGCCAGGTAGCTTGGCAGTCACCAGTTCAGATTCAATCACCGACGTCGTCGGAGCCAACATCCAAGCAGTAACATGGAACGCAAATGCTGGAACGTTTATCTTGCTGGCAGACAATGCAACCGATGTTCTCAACGTATCCGGAGCCGTCTCGCTAGTAGCGACCGCTGGCGGCGTCACGATTGCTAATCCAGGGTCGGTCTCGCTAGGAGACGTCACCGCAAGTGGAACCAGC
>JBIKLJ010000404.1:0-2820 GCA_044359895.1 Pirellula sp. | reverse complement strand
TCTCTCCATGAATCCGACTTGGCTATTATGGGCTCGTCGGCCAAGTAAGACTCCATGTCTTTCGCCATTTCATCCACGGTTGCATAGCGATCGGACGGGTGATTGGCCATGCCTTTCATGACGATTGCTTCAAGCGCCTTGGGGACTCGTGACACGATGGCTCGCGGTCTAAGAAACTCAGACTTCTTGACTCGTTCAAGCACATCTTCCAGCGTTCCAGTGAAAGGAGCCTTGCCTAACAGCAGAAAATAAAGAGTCGCGCCCAAGCTGTAGATGTCGGTACGTTCGTCCATCGAGTCGATCTGACCCGCTGCTTGCTCCGGACTGATGTAGGCTGGCGTACCAAGCGTTTGGCCAACGATGGTAGCGTTATCGAATTGAGGTGTCGAAGTCAGATTCCCCGTCGATTCCGGAGGTTGATTTGCGGAGTTTCGGAACGTCTTTGCAAGTCCCCAATCGACCACCAAGGTCTCACCGAAACTACCAAGCATGATGTTTGCCGGCTTGATATCGCGATGCAAGACTCCACGCGAATGTGCATAAGAAACGGCGCTACAAACATCGATGAATCTCTGAAGAAGTTTTCGAAACTCGCGGGATTCATAATCCACAGGGCCGCGACCGTGCAGTTCGTGACAGGCTCTTTGCAGGTCGTCACCTCGAACGAACTTCATGGCATAAAAAGGTCGTCCATCGCTGTAGGAACCAAGGGCGTAAACGGGAACGATCCCGGGGTGTTCCAGTCTACCGGTGACTTCGGCTTCGAAAACGAATCTTTGCCTAGCTGAAGTGTCACTCTCGCAATGAGCCTGAATTTCTTTTAACGCCACATCGCGCTGAAGTTGACGGTCGATCGCAATGGAGACTTCTCCAAGGCCACCTTTTGCATGCAGTTTGATTTTTTGAAATCGATCAGCCTCCGCTCCGAGAGCGTGCTTCATCAACGGGCGATCAACCTCTATAGGTACTGAGTTTTCGAGATGCATCTCGGGATGTGGCAAGTCAACCACTATGTTGTCACCGAACCCGACGAGCTTCTCTTCGCCTTGTGATGGAGCCTGACTTTGCAATATCTCGGAGTCACGATGCGCTCGTAGCAGTTCAAAGATTCGATTCTCCACTTCGCGACTGCCGAAAGTGTGTGACTGCACGAAGGCTGCTTGTTCGGCAGGATCGTCGATTTCGATGGCCTGCAAAAAGAGAAACTTGACTTGGCTTTCAGGATTCATGAGCTTGCAAAAACGAAAAGAAGTTCCATTAGTTTGGGGCTCGGTTGCTTGGTGCCAATTTGGCAGGCTTCACGCATCTGTTAACTGGGTTACGGCTCAATTCTTTTCGAAAGAAAATCGGTCAGCCAGGCCTTTGCGTAAGCCCATTCTCGATAGGCCTGGGCACGACTGGTGGAGAGCACTTCAGCCGATTCAGCAATGGAAAGCCCAGACAGCAATCTTAGCTTGGCGACAGCCGCACAACGCTTGTCTTCCGCATCTAGTTTATCGAGCCCCTCTTGAACTGTGATCCAGGTATCCGTTTGGGTACCATCTTTCACGGAAAGCTGGTCGAGTGAAATGCGCACCAAAGATGAGGGGCGTTTTTGTGCATTCTTTTTTCGTGCGTGATCAATCAGGACCCGTTGCATTGCGACTGCGGCGGCACGAAGCAAATGATCTTTATCTTCGAAACTGGGGACATTCCTTAGTTTTAGATAAGTCTCATGGACAAGCACTGTGGCCGTGATCGATATGTCTCCTGGTTCATTAAAAAGCTTAGCTTCAGCGATGCGTTTGAGTTTGTCGTATTCAGACACAAACATTGCATCGAGGGTCAGAGAATTCATTGCTCTTCCACATTTCCCTTCGGAGGCCAACCAACTACATTGGGAAAATTGTACTTCACAACCCATGGGTAAATAACTGCCTCATCCGCAGAATCTGTGGGTTCTTTTTGGCTCAGGAAGGTTGCCAAGTTGATGATATAGTGCGGTTGTGATGGTTTCTGAGTCCAAGATGTTGAAAAAACCATATAGGCTTTCCTTGTTTGATTGCGAGCGACAATTGCAATCGATATCATTACGTCGCTTCGGTAGCTCCTGACTTCTTTCGTGCATGTTGGCTTGTTTTTTGAGTAATGCGAAAAATCCAACGTGCTGAGGCGGAGCCATTTCAAGCTTTTTCACCCACTGATTCTGCGGAAGACTTTCTGATTTACGCCACTTCGTAATACGCCATTCCTTGTTCGGTGTTCGACATTCAGAACAGCCTGAAAGCAGAAGGCAGTAGGCTATCGCTTTTGGTTCAAGTTAGGACGCGATGATTACCGTTCAACTGGCGTTCAAGTAGCTAATTCGTGTAGTTAGTAGTGGCGATGTGCTTAGTTGGGGGCGTCCGTCGCGGCTTGCTCTTTTTGAGCTTCTTCAATCAACGACTTCATAGGTTCGCCGCTTCGCACTTCGTTGATCAATTGAGCTAAGTTTTCTTGATCCTCTGGTTGCGTGAATTCGGCAAAAAGCTTTTTTTGTTGTTCCAACGGCATTAAGCGGATCAACGCCACAACGTCAGATTTTTGATTGCTGGTCAACATTTTGGACAATTGGAACTTGCTCTGCTCCGGTGAAAGGGCTGAAAGAATCTTCCTGGTTTCATCCAGGTTTCCGGATTCAAGTCCTGTCTTACGTCGCTCAAGTTCCAGATTGAATTCCATTCTGCGCTGATCAAAGCGTTCGATGTCTTGTTGCAATTTCAGCTGGTCGTCTACGAGCCTGCGTTGAAACGCGTCCAAGGAACGGCTCTTGCTGTCCATTTGCAATGACGCGTTCGTTTT
>JBIKLJ010000176.1:0-10279 GCA_044359895.1 Pirellula sp. | reverse complement strand
TACGTGAATCGCTCGTGATCCACTCCCATCAAGTGAAGCATGGTAGCGTGCAAATCATGGATCGAAACGGGGTTCTCAACAGCTTGAAACCCAAACTCATCCGTTGCACCGTAAATCGTGCCACCCTTGACTCCTCCGCCAGCCATCCACAGGGAAAAACCCCAGTGGTTATGGTCACGCCCCTTGGACGCGCCGGCACCATTCTGGCCCATCTCCACCGAAGGCGTTCTACCGAATTCGCCGGAACAAACGACCAGCGTTTCATCCAGCAGTCCACGCTGCTTCAAATCCACAATCAACGCAGCCAACCCTTGATCGCATTGACTGGCAACCGTTCGATGCTCGGTTTCGATGTTGCTGTGACTGTCCCAAGGCTGTAGATCACCGTGCCAAACCTGGACAAACCGCACACCCCGTTCGACCAATCGCCTTGCCATCAAAAGCTGACGATTCTGTGGGCCTTCACCGTAAAGCTTCACTATATGCTCTGGCTCCTGGCTAATATCAAAAGCATCGGTCGCCTCCACCTGCATCCGATAAGCCAGCTCGAAGGACTTGATTCGAGCTTCGATGGCAGCTTCGCCCGGTCTTGCTTCAAGATGTCGCGAGTTGAAAGTCTGCAGTAGTTCAAATTGCTTCTTTTGTTGTTCAACTGTCATCCGATTGTTTTGCAAATCAGCGATCAATTTCTTAGGATCGGAACTGGCCGTATCGACATGAGTGCCCTGAAATGCCCCAGGCAAAAATGCAGATCTCCAATTCCCGGCGCCACCGACCGGATACCCTCCAGGACAAAGAGCGATAAAACCAGGCAGATTTTCATTGTCGGATCCCATGCCCCAAGTCAACCACGATCCGATACTGGGCCTGACTAAGCGTTGATCGCCGGTGTTCATCAACATCAAAGACATCTCATGACTTGGTAGTTCGGCATGCATCGACCGAATCACCGTCATATCATCGACGCATTTGGCTAAGTTCGGAAAAATCTCGCTAACCGGGGTGCCGCTTTGTCCATATTGTTGGAACGAGAAAGGTGATGGAAGAGCCACTCCCGTTTTTCGTTCGGTCTTCAAATTAGAAAACGGCAGCATTTGCCCACCGCGCTTGGTAAGCTCGGGCTTAGGGTCAAACGTATCGACTTGCGACATGCCTCCATTCAAAAAAATGTGAATGACATGCTTGGCACGGCCCGGAAAATGAAGTCCTTTCGTTGTTCCTTGACTCTCGCCAGCCATCATGCTGGCTAAGGCAACCGAGCCCATACCCAACCCGCTGCGATGAAGGAACTGACGCCGCGAAGGAACGGTGCATGAAGTGGATGGATCTTGAAGCATGAATACTTGCTTTCGCATCAATCGATAAAGATAAATTCGTTCGAAGCCAAAAGGGCATGGATCAATCTTGTCCAAACATCAACCGATTTCGCGGGCGCCGCTGGCGTCGCAACAGCAACCTCGGAAGCGTTCTGATCCGAAAGGACAAATTGCAGAACGGTCGCAATCTCTTCTTCGGTTGGATTTCGACTGAAGAGTCGTTGGTAGATCCAACCGACTCGAAGCCGACTGTCGCCGCCACTTTCTGCATTCGACAGATCACTTAGCTTGGCTGCTCTGTCCTGAATAAACTCGGAATTCAGTGCAAAAAGCGTCTGCTGAGGAACGGTCGTGTCAGGTCGCTTGACCGTACAAGCATTCGGGTTAGCCACATCGAACGTGCTAGATAGGTTGGAGACAATATCGCGATTGATAAACCCATACACACTGCGTCTGGGCACTGCTGGGTTTTGATTCAATGGAAACGGCTTGCCCCCTAACGTCGTTTGCAATTCCCCTGATACGGCAAGCATTGCATCTCGCATCGCTTCAAGATCCAAACGGCGGCGGGGCATTCGCCAAAAGAGATCGTTTTCAGGATCCTTCGTCCGTGCCAATTCGATTTCTACGGATGCTTGCTGGTAAGCCTCTGTCAAAAGGATACGACGATGCAAGTCCTTAATCGACCAACCGTTTTCCGCAAACTGATGAGCAAGATAGTCCATAAGAGCGGGATGGCTGGGTGCTCTTCCTCGCGTGCCGAAATCGTCGGCCGTGCGAACCAATCCATGCCCAAAATGATGTTGCCAAACCCAATTGACTAAAACCCGCCGCGTCAATGGATTTTCGGGATCGATAATCGAATTCGCCAAACCAAGTCGCCGTTTGCCATCAAGATAAACAGGCTGATTGTTGGCACGACTCGTGTTGGTTATGGCGGTTAAAAAACCTGGCTTCACCAGTTCACCACGACTGAGTGGATTGCCACGCAAGAAAACGAAATAGTCTTTTTGCTCGACGTTCTCATTCAACGCCATGGCTCGAGGTGGCGAACCTGGGGAAGACAAATGAAGCTCGTGGATGGCGCCTCGCTTACCGGACAAAGAATCAGCCACGGTTCGATTCAAAAGCTTTGCGGCTTCCTTGGTTGAGATATCGGTCGGAGTGCCTTCGCCATACAAATGCCAACGCAACTGGCGATGCACCGGACTGTTGACACTGACATGCTTCGCATCCTCATCCGGAACAACGCTCTCCTCAGACACACCTTCTTGCGACGCTTGCCCCAAGGACTGTAACCATTCTTGGTGAATCTCTGCAAATAAGCTTCCGTACGCATCGGCGACCTCAAACATTGATTGAGGCTGTTTTTTGGAAAGGCTATCCAGCAAACGCGGATTCCATTTGGGAGCTACCGCCCCGAGTGCATGGAGATCGCCGCCAACGCCCGCATCCGCATTCTGTTTTGCAAGCGATGCGATCAGCTCGCTCGCCTTGCTCCCAAAAGAACCCGGCTCCAAACGGCTCAGTTGATGCCATGGGCCAAACACGGGATCGCTATCGCCTAACGCACCTAGATAGGTAAGCCAACGATTGGTTATCAGAGGCCGCAGGTCATCGGTTCGATAGGACAGAAACTGAGTGGACAAATCTTGTTCGGTTGCTCCACCGGCTATCTCACGCAAATAAAGTCCCACTTGCATATGAAATCGGCCCCGCATGATTTCAATCTGATCGCGGGCCATTTCGTCATAACGATGCTGCAGTTCTTGCAGCTTTTGACGATACTCCGTGGTCTCCGGGCTGTCGGGAACGCCTCCCACAATCGGTAGCGTTTCAGGTGGCAGACTGTTTGCCAAGCATGCATACAATGCGTAATAGTCCTTGGTAGGAATCGCATCAAACTTGTGATCGTGACATCGGGCGCAGGAAACGGTCAACCCCATCAGGCCGCGTGTGACCACATCGATCTGATCATCGATCAAGTCATTTCTATTTCGATACTGCATGCCAACGGTCAGAAATCCTAGCCCCGCCAGCGCCGGGGCGTGTTCATCCAGACCCAATTGATCGGCCGCGATTTGCTCAAGCACAAACCGGTTGTAGGGGAGATCGCTATTGAAAGCTGCGATCACGTAATCTCGGTACGTGTACGAAAATGGGAAAACGGTAAAACCAATGGCTGCTCCACCATGAGTGTCTGCATAACGTGCGAGATCCAGCCAATGCCGCCCCCAACGTTGTCCGTAAGCAGGCGACTCCAACAATCGATCGATAAGCTTTGAGTATGCGTCGGGCGAAGGATCGTTCGCAAACGCTTCCACTTCCTGCCATGTCGGTGGAAGACCAGTCAAGTCGAAGGAAACGCGGCGAATCAACTGCTGCCGACTAATCGGTGTCGCCAAAGCCAATCCGCGTTCAGAAAGCGATTGTGAGATGAGTTTATCGATAACCCTTGAGACACGGTTGTTCGGTTGTTCCGCTGGCAAGTCAAGAGACTCTATCTTGGACACATCCAGAGGTCGATACGCCCAATGTTGTTCATACACGGCTCCTTCCGCGAGCCATTGTCGAATAAGTCCGACTTCCTTTTCGGTCAGCTTCTTACCCGAGTTGGCAGGGGGCATGCGCAGCGCGTCGTCCTCGGTCACGATTCTGCGAAGGAGTTCGCTTTCGCCCGTGACCGAAATCGCATGTTCTTTGGCTGATTCCTCGAGATCCAGTCGCAAGTCGGCTTCCCGATGGCTGGCATCAGGGCCGTGGCATTGAAAACAGTATTCCGCCAGGATTGGGCGAATCTGCTGATCGTAGCTGATGGTTGCTAAGGACTTTGGACACAAAGCCAGCACGACAAGCCAAACAAAAAATGGATGTGCCTTGCAAATCGGATAGTGAGGCATTTGGCTGGGGCCTGTTGGGAAGGAGTCAGGCAAGGTGGGAGCAACACAAGTTGCGAGCTTCTCATTAAAGCTGCTTAACTCCCAAAAGTCAATAAAACCGCCTTGAGACGTGGCGCACTCTTTTATGGAACGCGTGAAAAATCACCTAGTCGCAAGGAGCTCATTCCTCCTTTCCGACTTGGTATGCATTGGCGAAACACTTGCCTGGCTACAGATGCATGCCGAGGAAACCGCCTTGAGACTCAACCGACTTTTCCAGATACTCCATCCGCTTTCTGGTTTGCTCGGGATCTCCCGCGCCGATGAATCGGTCGAACTCGACGACGACCGCATGCACAACGCATTCTTCAAACCACTTCACGACGTGCTGTTCTAACCACGAACACGTTTCTCGATCGAGCGTTACCTTTAACTCGGCATGCTTGGAACGAGTATCCGATTCGTCGGTGAAGACAACCCCTTCGAACTTGAATGCAATCATGCCATGGTTCGGATCGTTGGTAACGAAGAATCTGCAGGCGGCATTGTGCAGATAGTACGTATTGAACGTACCATGTTCTGCCATCGCGCTTTTGATCCGTTCGTACTTTGCGATCAGCCCCGGTGATGCGTCAAGCGGAGCATCTAGCCGAGCCAAACTGCGAAGTGGCAGGCAGTCAAAGGTAATGTCAACAGGCCTATTACCTTGGGAAGTTGTGGCTGCGTTAGGAAGGTGGTTCAAAATCGTTTTTCTTGAAAATTAACTCGCAAAAACCGCGTTCAAAAGTTCGCGTTCTTCCATTTGATGAGCTCGGAGAGAGCCGGTGGATGGGCTTGCGGATTCCGTGCGTGAAATGCGTTCCAGCTTGAAGCGAGTCGCCAGTTCATCACCCCACCGAATTTTCACAAACTGCCAAGCACCCATGTTGGTTGGCTCGTCTTGGTACCAATACAAAGGAGTTCCTGTCGCGTAACCGCTCAATGCTTCGAGAACTCGGTTTGCTTCGAGCGGATAGAATTGCTCGATTCGAATCAACGCCACGTCAGTACGTCCCAGCTTGGTTCTTTCGGCGAGCAAATCATAGTACGCTTTGCCAGTCGACATGACGATCTTCGACGTGGGAGTTCCCGCCGGACGATTATCGCCAATAATCTTTTGGAAGTGACCGTGCTCGACATCTTCCAGCGTCGACACGCATGTCTTATTTCGCAATAGGCTCTTTGGAGTCAGCACGATCAATGGCTTGCTCCACTTCGACTTCACCTGACGGCGAAGCAAGTGAAAATACTGTGCAGGAGTCGAAGGCTGAGTGACTTGAACATTGTGCTCTGCGGTCAGCAGCAAGAATCGCTCCAGCCGTGCACTGCAATGTTCGGGACCTTGCCCTTCAAATCCGTGTGGCAACAACATTACCAATCGACTCAATCGTCGCCATTTATCTTCGGCACTGGTGATGAACTGATCCACAACACATTGAGCGACGTTCCAAAAGTCGCCGAACTGTGCTTCCCAAAGAATCAGCCCTTCGGGACAGTCGAGGCTATAGCCGTACTCGAAGCCCAGAACGGCCGCTTCGGAAAGAGGGCTATTGATGATCTCGATCCTGGCTTGATTCGGACCCAGGTGGCCAAGCGGCATGTACTTTTTATTGTCTTCCGTATCGCGAACGACGGCATGACGTTGCGAAAACGTACCTCGTTCGCAATCTTGTCCGGACAACCGCACGGGATGGCCTTCCGCGAGCAACGATGCAAAAGCCAAGGACTCGGCGGTCGACCAATCCAACGGGATTTTGCCCAAGCCCATTTCGCGACGGTCATCGAACTGACGAACGAGCTTTTTGTGAAGGTTAAAACCTGCTGGCACAGCGCATGCTTTCTCAATCAAGTTGGATGCGATCGATCGAGGGATCGAGGTTGAGACCTGTTCGTCCTCTCGTTCATTGCCCCCGTAGTAGCCCGCCCAGTACCCGGTCATCGTTTGCAGGTCATGAACAAACGGCTCCGTCTTCGCCAATTCGAATTCTCGCGAAAGCCGGCTGTGCCGAACTTCCGCAATCATGTCGGCTTCCTGGCGAGTCAATTCGTTCATGTTGAGCAAATGCTCTAGATAGCTTTCGCGAACATTCTTTCGCTTGTCGATGGCAGCATACATCAACGGTTGAGTGTACCGAGGCTCATCCCCTTCGTTGTGTCCCAAACGGCGATAGGCGTACATATCGATGACGACGTCCTTCTCGAACTCCTTGCGGAAGTCCATCGCGATATTCACCACTTGAGCGACCGCTTCGGGATCTTCGCCGTTGACATGGAAGATCGGGATTTGCAGCATTTTTGCGATATCTGTCGCATAGGTGCAACTTCTTGCTTCTTCTGGCTCTGTCGTAAAGCCGATTTGATTATTGAGAACAATGTGAAGGGTGCCACCCGTTCGATAGCCTGGCAATTCGCTAAGATTAAGCGTCTCTTGCACGACTCCTTCGCCAATGAAGGCTGCGTCACCGTGAATTAAGATGGTCATGTTGTCGGTGCGATGAATGTCCCCGTCGCGGTCTTGTTTCGCACGGCATCGGCCAAGAGCCACAGGATTCACGAACTCAAGATGGCTGGGATTGAAGCAAAGCGAAATATGAACCTTTTGACCCGTGCTGGTCGTCCAGTCGCTGCTGTAACCCATGTGGTATTTCACGTCGCCACCGCCACGAAACAACTCGGGCTTCGGATCGTCGAACGACCAGAAAATGCTCTGAGCCCGTTTGCCCATAATGTTCGCTAGAACATTCAATCGACCGCGGTGTGCCATCGCCAGAACCACACCCGTTGTTCCATGTTGGCCTGCTTTTTCAAGTGCTCGATCCAACAACGGGATCAGGCTTTCGGCACCTTCCAAAGAAAAAGTCTTGGCAGTTGCGTATTTCTTGCGCACAAACTCTTCGAAAATCGTTGCGTCAGCAAGCTTTGTATAGATCCTTGTTTGAACTTCATGCGACAAGGCAAGCCGGTTCTCCGTCGTTTCCATTCGACGTTGCAACCAGTCGCGGATGTTGCGGTTGTCAATGTGCATGAACTGGGCACCTATGCTTCGGCAATAGGTGTTTCGGAGCTTTTCAATAATATCCGCAAGGGTGCGGCCGTTTGCATACTCCGCCGTTGGCGAAGCGAATGGACGTCGAAGGTCTTCCTCGGTCAAACCATGGGAATGCGGGTCCAATTCAGGTGGTCCCTTTCGCGTCAAACCCAATGGATCAATACGAGCCATCAAGTGACCTCGGACGCGGTACTCGCGGACCAATTGGTCGACGCGCTCTTGCATTTTCGCAAGCCAAAGAGCGTCCGGCAACGATTCCGGCGTGATCGCAGATACGGCGGGCTGATCGTCGCCCGTTTCTGCGAACAGTCCGTCCGACTGCGCGGCTAACGAAAACTCCTCAAAGTATTTCTTCCATACATCCGACACGCTGTTTGGATCTTGGATGTAACGCACATATAAGTCATCGATGTAATCGAGACTGTAGGTATTCATTTCGCTTCGCTTGCGTAAGGGTGGTGGTTGGGGCCTGGCGTCAAAATGCCGCCCTTAGTAACGTGGCTCTGTATAAGAAATCCGAACGCTCGAGATCAATCCCAAGGTCCGGTTAACGACCAGATAAGCGATATTAAGGGAAACTAACTGCCATTCTGTAACGGGGCGAGGAATCCCATTATCGGTAGCTCGTGTAGGATCGGGCCTCATTATAGCCGCCAGAAGCTACGCGGAAACCTCGCATTTTATTCACTTTGGTGAATTTTTGAAAATCTCAGCCTCACCCCAGGCCAATTGGCCGACGCCGCTACAACCAGCATGGCAAAGTAAACGCAGGCCGGATTTCCCCCTCAATTTACCAATTCTCACAAAAGACGGGGCGACCCTCGGTCGATAACGAAAAAACCATCGGAGTGTTTTCGCTTCGAGGAATTCGGGCCGATCAAGGAGGGTCAGGAACATGCGAAACCATCGAGACCGAAACGTCTGCTTGGATATCGTGAAAACATCGAACTCCGAGCCCCGAAGTCTACCACCATTTTCTTCGTGGCTCGCTGTTGTCTCCCTCGTGCCTTTCGTTTTGGGAACATTGCACCCTACGCTGACGCGGGCTCAGGATGCTGCGGCTCAGGGTGCTGCGGCTCAGGAGCTTGGCAGCCGCTCTTTTGTGAACGTAATCCAGCTACAAGGCATTCCGGAACGCTCCGATCCGCCCGTGGTTACCGCGATGAGCATCTCGCCTGACGGAGAATGGATTGCGGCTGCTGGCGATGACCACGCAATTCGGATCGTATCGATTCGAACAGGTGCCACCCGGACAACTCTTCAAGGGCACACCGATTGGGTGAAGGGGCTCGAGTTTTCGCCGAGCGGAAATGAGCTGGCCTCCTGCAGCCATGATGGCACTCTGCGCCGCTGGCAACTTGGCGACGCACCCAAGCTGCACAAAACACAAGCTGCCGGCCATGCGCTGCTGGCTCTTTCGTACATCGATGAGTCCCAAATCTACACCGCCGGATTCGGGGACAACCTTTACCTATCTCTCAAGGATCAGCCAAACTTGTCGATCGCTCATGTTTGCGAGTGCAAAGATGTTCGCACAATTGCCTGTTCGCCAGATCGCCAGTGGCTAGCCTATGGCGGCCGGGATGGTGTCTTGCGAGTCCGACGCATCGACCGGAACAATACGGGCTCTGCCTTGAGTCAGTCACCAACGAATCAGTCACCAACCTCGTTGAGCTCCAACGACCACGCGGACGACATTGCGTCGCCGCTCCACTTCGACCGGATTCGCACGATTCGATTCTCCGACGACGGTTCCAAACTGACCTCGGTGGGAGAAGATCGAAGAATCGTTCACTTTGACATCGCGTCGCGCACCGTCCTTGGAATGTCCGAAATCCCCGGCGGGAAACTGATGGGCCTGTGCTTGCTATCGGAGAACCTGTTTGCGATTGCAGGAAGCGACAACTCGATACGGCTTGTCGGGAAGGATGATCAACAGGCATCGATCAAGTTGGTTGGTCATGATGGATCCGTTTCGATACTTCGAAAGGCTGGTGACAAGCTCATTTCGGGAAGCTTCGACACCACGATTCGAATTTGGGATATCGCAGAAGCGATCAGCGATTCGAAAACCAAGGGACGGTACGTCCATCCTGTAGCTGCACAATTCGAGGACTCGGGGGCAGGCGATGCCGTCAAGTAACTGGAAAAAGCGTATCAGCGAAATGAAGAAAAACCTGATGATAGGACTTTTCTCTTCCGACCGAGCGGAAACGCAAGCAGCTCCTCGCCCTTCATGTCCAGCAAGGAATAACGTGAGATCTTCGACTAAGTCCGTAAGGCGTTCGACTATCGAATCGCTCGAAACGAGAGTTGTTTTCAACGTCGATCCGCTTTGGGTTGGCGGTGTCTACGTCGAAGAGGATAACGGTGACGATGCTCATGGTGACTCGTTCTATGTTACGTTCCGCGGTGGAGCCGTGGGATCTCAACTGACGCGATTGGTCATCGATTCCGATCAGGGAACTCCAGGCTTCTCCAATGGGGATAACTTTTTCGACACGATCGAAAACGTCGCTAGCCTGGGTGCCGACCATGCATTCCCCTACAAGCTCGAGTCATTGACCGCAGCATCCCCCAACGCGCGAGTCAGCGCGACGGTCACGGATGGCGGCATGTCATTGGTTCTCACCTTCGAGAATTTTTTCGCCGGGGACAAAGTCAAGTTCTCAATCGATGTCGATGAAATTCAGCGTTACCGTGGTGACTCAAACCCATCGGTCATGAATCCCGATGTCGACCCAATCACCTCGGGCGTTGAGTTCGCTGATTCGAAAATCCAAGCAAGCTTCACCGCCCCTCGATTCGAAAATGCGAGCGCTGAAGGAGTGTTCGTCAATGCCTACGACCCAGTCCTTGCCAACACAGGGCTGGATTTGCCCGGCGATGATGTCGCAGGTTTGCGAGATCGAACTGCGGGAGCTGCTGCTACCGTCACTCAAGTCCCGAAACCGATTGAATTGTCAGGGACTGTATTCGCTGACAACAACATCAAT
>JBIKLJ010000039.1:0-31871 GCA_044359895.1 Pirellula sp. | reverse complement strand
AGGCAGACTGTATCCTGAGGGAATTGGCCAACGTGCGGAATTGGATGCAGAAGATGGAGCGGTCGTAAAATTAAGATGCATTCCCGATCCGGATGCAATGTCCAACATCAAGCGATTTCCTGGCGCTAGAGTCAAGCTGGACGTGAAGTGCGGGAAACGAAGCGCTGCGTTTGTGGTCTTCCAAGACCCGATCGAGTGGGTTCGAGCGCACGTCCTGTTTTAATCGTATTTTGAAAAAATCGAATAGGTGCAATTTTGATGATAGATCGTAAATGGTACGTGGGTTTGCCGTTGGCTGTTGCCGTTGGCGGTAGTGCATTGGCGATTGGATTGGTGCCAGGCGTAAGGTCATGGCTTGATCTAGCATTCCCCCAGTTGGGAATCAATGGCCAGCCATCCTCCTTAGCTGCTTCCCCAGCTTCGTTCGGGACGCTTGCCCCTGAATCGATTGCTTCCGCACCGCTAAAGGACATCGATGGGGCGGCAGCTAGCTTGACTCTGGATCATGGCAGTTTGCCGGAGTTGCCTCGTGAGCCAGTCGCTTCGTTGGACGAAAGCATGGTCCGGTTCGCTCAGGCGACAAAGCCGATCGACAACAGGAACGTCAAGCCAACCAACGCATTGCCAGTTCGCTTGGCGCAAGATCAAAATCCAGAGATCCCACAAGCGCCTCGTTCAGGACTTGCTGTGCCTGTGGCCAACAATCAAGCGGCTCAGTCGAGAAGTGGTTCGCTGATGGTCACCAACGCCCAGCTTCGATTCCCACAAGATATCTTCATTGCAGCTCAATCCGAGGGGATCATTACGGAGCTATTCGTCGATGATGGGTCGGTAGTGAAGCAGGGGGATATTATGATCTGTCTCGATCCGCGAATCGCACAAGCGGAATCGGACGTATCCACTCAAGAGCTCTTAGCAGCAAAGATTAAGCTGAAAGATGAAAGCAGTATTCGCTACGCGGAAAAAGCTGCGGAAGTAGCCCTGGTGGAACTCCAGATCTCCGACGATTTGAACAGTCAAGGTGCCGAAGGCGACTTGGACAACCGAAAGAAACGTCTTGAACTTACCAAGGCGCAATTGCAGATTACCGTTTCGCAGAACGAAAAAGAGCAACAAGCGGCCGCTGTTGCTTTGCAGGAAGCGAAGCTCAAAGCGACGATGGTGCAATTAGAGCTGCGTAAGATCCCGGCTCACTGGGATGGCTTCGTGAGTGAAGTCGCCAAGAAGCAGTACAGCTTCGTGCGTCCCGGCGAAGTGATCTGCCGCCTGACTTCGATGAAGAACATTCGTGTGGTTGGCAATGCGGAAGTGAACGTAGCACCTCACCTGCTCCTCAACGCACCCGCTCGAGTGCGTATTCTGGTTCCTGGAATAGCGGACGCTCCCATCGTAGATGGAGTAGTAACCTATGTCTCGCCAAGATCGGAATCTCCGAAGGTTTACCCCATTCATGTGGACATCGAAAATCAATTGACGACAGACGGACAGTACTTTTTCCGCGAAGGAATGGAAGCAACGATTGAAGTCATGGTTGGAGCCAAGTAAGGCCTCATCAATTCAAATTGTTTCCCGCGAGATAATCAGAAGGTAAGTTATTCATGACGACGATGGCGGATTCACTAGTCAACAGCGCGATGCGTCCATTGCGGCTGCGCCGTCGTCCTGACTTGGAATCCAGGCGTCATAAGTATGATGGACGCGCCTACTGGGTTGTGAAGGAGCCGGTTGGCTTAAATTACTTTCGATTCCATGAAGAGGAATTCGCAATCCTTAACATGCTGGACGGCCAGAATTCGCTTCAGCAAATTCGCGAAACATTCCAGGCGGAGTTTGCTCCACAACGAATCTCGTTGCAAGACCTGCAACAATTCGTAGGCATGTTGCACCGCAGCGGGTTGGTCATCTCCCATGCAGGTGGACAAGGCAGGCAGCTGCGTCGTCGTGGAGACCAAAAGAAAAAACGCGAACTTGTTGGCAAGTTCACGAACATTTTCGCAATTCGCTTTCGAGGTATCGACCCCGAAAAGATTCTGAATCGGCTTCTGCCTTGGTTCGGGTGGCTATTCACCACTTGGTGTTTATTGCTGGTGACTGTAATCGGCTTGATGGCGATCACGCTTGTTTTGGTGAATTACCAAGAGTTCAAGGGAAAGCTCCCCACGTTTGAACAGTTCTTTGCTGCGGACAATTGGCTGTTCTTAGGAATCACTATGGCTTGCGTGAAGATTCTTCACGAGTTTGGACACGGTCTAAGCTGTAAGAAGTTCGGTGGTGAATGCCACGAGATGGGCTTCATGATGCTGGTCTTTACCCCCTGTTTGTACTGCAATGTGTCGGACTCGTGGATGTTGCCAAACAAGTGGCAGCGAGTGTTCATCGGAGCAGCGGGCATGTACGTCGAATTGATATTGGCCTCGATCGCGACGTTTTTATGGTGGTTTAGCGAGGACGGAATGTTCCGCTTCCTCTGTTTGAGCGTCATGTTCATCTGCTCGGTCAGCACGGTTGTTTTCAATGGCAATCCGTTGCTAAGATTCGACGGGTACTACATCACGATGGACGCTCTGGAAATCCCCAATCTTCGTCAGAAGTCGAGCGAGATACTAAAGCGGTGGTTTCAAAAGAATTGTTTGGGCCTTGAACTTCAAGAAAACCCGTTTTTACCTCAGCGGAATCAGTTGTTGTTCGGAGCCTACACGATTACCTCGTTCGTATATCGCTGGGTAGTCGCGTTTGGAATCATTATGTTTTTGAACCAAGTTCTAAAACCCTATGGATTGCAGTCGCTGGGTCGAGCCTTTGCGATTGCGGGTGTCGCGGGGATGGTTGTGCCAGGTGTCATGTCGATTTACAAATTTTTCAAAACTCCAGGAAAGGCGGCAAAGATGAAACGAGCCAACATCTTGACAAGCTTGGCAATCACGTCGGGAATTTTGGCTTTCCTTTGCTTCTTCCCACTTCCATTCTATGTCTACTGCGCTGCTGAAGTCCGGCCAGAAGATGCGTACGAGGTACGAACGTTGGTAGCGGGCAAGCTTGTGGGCTGGGATACCAAGCCTGGCGATTCAATCAAGGCGGGCGATAGTATTGGTCTTTTAGCGAACCCCGAACTCCGTTTCCAACGCAATTCCGCCGAGGGCGAAGTACGCACGACCCAAACCATCCTGGATCAACTGGAATTCGATTCGATAACGACTCCTCGTCTGAAACAGAATGTCCGAGCTCAGAAAAGCGAACTCAAGAAGAAGGAGGAACTTCTTCAAACGGTCAAAGACAAAGAAGCCAACTTAGTGATTCGAAGCCCAATCACTGGGATTCTTTATCAACCGCCGGACAAAGAAGAAAGCAAGGCTGCAAAAGCGCAAGAACAGTTGTCGAGTTGGTGGGGCAACCCGTTCGCCCCAGTGAACTCCGAAGCCTATTTCACAGAAGGTGAGCTGGTATGTCTGGTCGGTCCCAATGACAAAATGGAAGGGGTGATGGTGGTCGACCAGCACGATCGCGATCTGGTAAAAGTTGGCGATGAAGTCGAGATCATGTTCGACGCGGCGCAACTGGAATCCGTAACCGGAAAGGTCTTCAGCTTTGCAGAAACCGAAATGAAGGAAAGCCCTTCCAATCTAGCCATTTCTGCGGGTGGAAAGCTTGATACCAAAACGGATGAGTACGGTAGAACTCGCCCTATCAGCACATCTTACCAAGCCAAAATCGTTTTCGATTCTACAGCGGTACCTTTGCGACCTGGCTATCGTGGACAAGCAAAAGTTCACTTGGCCTGGAGATCCCTTGGTTCCCGGTTATATCGTTACGTTACAAAAACCTTCAACTTCGAATTTTAAGACTATTTGATTCCAGGTCTGCACGAACCGAAGTTGCGTGGTACATTCAATGTTGTTCGGAGAGAGGCTCTGAGCAAATACTATCCTTGTTTGTTTCTCAGGAGAGAAAATTATGTCGACAGATGTAGCACCAGATACTACAGAGTCTCAGCCGCAACAACAGCAGCAGAGCGTTCAAGTTCAAGTTAGGGACGATGAAGCGATCGCTTGCTACGCGAACTTTTGCCGCGTTACAGGCTCGCCAGAAGAATTGATTGTGGACTTCGGTCTGAATCCACAACCAGTCGGAATTCCAAAGGATCCGATCCACGTCAAGCAACGCGTGATTATGAACTTCTTCACAGCCAAGCGATTGCTGGCCGCCTTGCAAATGTCCGTTCAACGGCACGAAGCAGTTTTTGGTGTTCTGGAAACCGACATTCAAAAGCGTCTGCGAGTCCAAGGCCCTAACGGTTAGTTAATCCGTAGTGCTCTCCAATGAAATTGAAACAGCTCGCATTTTCGCGAGCTGTTTTCGTTTTTACGCAGTCCATTTACCCTTATACTTTACTACAGCCGCTCGTGCGGCCACTCACGCAATCGTGCAAACTTTGCAACGCCAATCTTTCGTCGGACGTACCTTAGAACCTTGTGGATTCCATCGATGTGCATTTCCAAAATAGCTTTGATATTATGTCTTGCCGTTTGCTTCACCGCAGACGTCTGTCTTGCCCAGGCATCCAAATTGCTGACCGGCATTTCTGAAGTCGATATCACGCCTCCAAGAGGCTTCCCCATGGCGGGTTACTATCACGAGCGATTAGCCGAGGGAACTTTAGACCCGCTCCAAGCCAAAGCGATTGTGTTCCGAAGCGGTAGTACTGCCGGAGCCTTGGTAGTATGCGACCTGATCGGAATCGCCACCGACTTGACTCGCGAAGTTCGAAAACGTGCCTCGGAGAAAACAGGGATACCGGCTGAATGCATCGCCTTGGCAGCGACTCACTCGCATACTGCTCCGGATTACATGAAAGAATTGTTTCTTCGCCTTGGAAACGAAAAACAGGAACCAATACGAGCCGAGTACATTGACAAGTTAATCGATGGAATCGTAACTGCAATCGTCCAAGCTCATTCGACGGCTAGCGACGCTCAACTTCAGTGGGGGACGGCCCGTCAGGAGCTTCCCGTTTCGTTCAATCGCAGATTCGTCATGCGAGACGGAAGCGTGAAAACCTGGATGAACTTCACCAATCCTGATGTAGTTCGCGCCGCAGGTCCCATCGATCCAGAGATTCAAATCATGTCTATCAGCGACTCCAATCATAAACCGATAGGCTTACTGAGCAATTTTGCGTTGCATCTCGATACGGTTGGTGGCATGAACTGGAGTGCCGACTATCCACACGTTATCGAAAAGACACTTCGAAAGGAAGCAGGCGAGAACTTCATTTCTATCTTTGGAACTGGCTGTTGCGGCGATATCAATCATTCGAATCCAAACTCCAAAGAGATCAACAAAACATCCAAAATTGGAACCGCTTTAGGAGAGACAATCCAGGCGCGAATGGGCTCGTTGCAGCCACTGGAATCGCACCATCTTTCGGTCAAGTCGCGAACGGTGCAACTGCCATTGCAAGGAGCAACGCAAGAGGAAGTGGAACGTTCGATTTCGATTTTGAAACTTGCCAGAGCGAAGGAAAAGGTCGAATTTGTTGACCACGTAACCGCCTACAAGAAAATGATTCTCGATCAAATGCTTCGAAGCAAACCATTCGCCAATACAAGGGATCATGTTACCTGGGGGTTAAGCCGTTCCCTTGCTGGCATTGGTGAATCGATACCGGTCGATATCACGGTCTTCACACTTGGCCGCGACGTTGCTATCGTTTGCTTGCCTGGCGAAGTTTTTGTCGAGCTTGGACTGGCGATCAAGCAAGCGTCTCCATTTCGTTCAACCTTTGTGATCGAATTGAGCAATTCAGTCGAGACCATCTATGTTCCGCATCGTGCCGCGTATGCAGGCGGAAGCTACGAAGTGACCAATTCTAATGTGATGCCTGGATCGGGAGAAATGCTGGTCGAGTCCGCGATAAGTCTGCTACGGGAATGCGCAAGCGAACTGAAGGAATAACTTCTTCCAAGCATCCACTTCCCAGCTGCCCTTTTCATGGCGAGAAAATTTTACATAGCAAGAAAGTCACCGATCCTAAGACGTGAACAAGTTGCATGCCCTTCGAAGCATAGATCGACGTCCGAACCTTTCTGTCGCGGCCGCAATTGGTAATTGCTCTTGTAAATGACGTGACTGGATCCACTGGCCGCTGTTGTATCTCCGGCATGCATCCGATAATTGGTAGCCATGCCTTCCACTTCCTCCTGGGGAGACATCTGAAAATCAAAGGCTAAAGGTTGTTTCTCGGGCTGGCACTCGGTAATTGGAAACGACAATTCATGCTGCTCGGGCAACAAGACCGGCAAGTTCACATTCCAAAAACCTGGTGCAAAGTCAGAGCGTTCCAGCAACTTCTCCAGGACAAACACAGCCCGGCGCCCCGTTGAGCTCCAGTCGCGCGGAACATCGCGGCGCATGTATTGCGAGATAGCCACCGCTGGAAATCCGAGCGAGCAAGCTTCGCGAGCGGCTGCAACCGTCCCGCTGTAAACGATATCAAGGCCCAAGTTTCCCCCTTGATTAACCCCTGAAACGACCAAGTCTGGTTGCAGCTGAAGCCAAAACAAGCCGATGCGGACGCAATCGGCGGGAGTTCCAGAGACCGTCCAAGCGCGATCTCGCTGCTGAACGACCTCCAGCTCCGATCCGGTGGTCACCGCGTGCCCACAGCAACTGCGTCCTTGGTCCGGAGCGACGATAAAGCAGTCATAGCGTTTCGAAAGCTCGTCATAGAATCGCTGCATTCCCTCTGCGTCAAATCCATCGTCGTTGGTAAGCAGTACCTTCATAGGTTCATCATTTTGTTTATAGTTTCAAAAGCGTCCAGGATGCTTTGTATGGAACTGCTTCCTTTTTCTGGACACAACAGGTGGGAATGGTCAATCACGAGGGTGGATTGAGCTGCATGCAAACTGAATGGCATATTTTGGGGCTGGCGGCAACGATTCTTCGAACGACCAAGAAACCCACGAAACCCAGCACCAACCTTCAGTCCCAGCTCAGAAAACTGCTTCAATAAAAAGTCACGGAATATCGAGCAACGTTCCTGATCGGTTTCTGGAAAAGGAATTGCAAACGGGATTCTCTTTGCTCCCTGCAAGCCTGTGGAATCGATTTGCAACCCCAGTTTGTAGTAGCTCGCAGCGCCATCATGGACATGGTCCGAAGCAAGGTAGCTGCGAGGATGCTTCAACCAGGGAATCGATTCCAATTGCTGAAGAAGCTTTATCGCGGAAGCTCTTCGAACCGATGAATCTTCCTGGAGATGATTCAATTGTGGTACCAGAACTGCCGCCTGAAGTTCCGACAGAGCGTAAGCGTCATTGCCCCGTTCGCAGAAAACCGTCATGCGTTGAGCTAACTGAGGGTCGTTGGTCAGGACAGCTCCACCCCGTCCGGCGGAAAGCGGTTTGCTACCACCGAAGCTCAACACCGATAAGTCGCCGAAACTCCCCACGGGTTTACGAGAATCGGTCGGACCGAAGGTTGCCCCAGGTTCTTGGCAGGCATCTTCAATAACAAACACATTGCGTTCTCTTGCCCACTGGCAGATGGCTTCCATGTCTGAAAGCTGGCCGTGCAAGTGCGAGACCACCACGGCACGCGTATTGGGTCCCAAGGCTCGATCCAAGCTCTCCGGAGCGAGTGTCCAGCCTTTTTCGCCCAAATCGGCCAAGGCAACGCTCGCTCCCGCGTCTTCAACGGATCGAAAATTTCCCGGATAGTCGTAACCGGCCAAAAGCACTTCGGACTGAGCCGGAAGCTTCAATGATCGGATCGCCAGTTCCACCCCAAACGTTCCCGAGCTGCACAGCCGGACATGCTGGCGCTGGAATTGCAATCGAAGGCTCTGCCGAAGCGCTTCTAAATGAGGCCCATCGTAGGTGCGCCAAGCGCCCGAGTTCGCGAGCCTCTGTAAAGCTTCACGAACTTCTAGGGCGGTTGGGTGGGTCATACGGTTAAATCAAGTGATCCGTGATTACGGGTCCATTGTTGTTGTGGAGATTTCTCAATCCGTGAATCGTCAGATGATAGTCGATTGTTATTCATTTGTGCAAATCGACTTTGAGCATTGTTCCAACGGGAGTCGGAACTAAATCCACCTTGTCGATCTGCATTGGCACCATTGGAGTTTGCTGAATCCGCGCCTACCGATACTTCAAACGATTCAATCTGCATGCCTTGCTCAGAAAGTCGGTCTTTCAACGTTTGGACGTTGTTCAACAAAGCATCTTTTGCCAAAGAGTTTTCAACTTCCATGCGCGCTTGCATTTGGCCACCCTCCATGCGCAAAGTCAATTGCAGAGTTCCAAGCTCCGGTGGATGCAATCGCAATCGAACTTGCCCTCCCCCATCCCCAAGTTGCTCAAGCCCACGCAAAACTCGTTGAACCAATTTGGTTTCTTGGTAAGGAGAAATCGTACTGCCGGTAGCTCCTCGGACTGTTTCGCCACGAGATCCGCTCGCTTGCGATTGATTCGTGTTACTGGATCCGGTGATCGTTGTGTTGGTTGACAATTGCGAATCCGATTTCGCAGCGACGCCAGCGATGGACGAGCTTGCCGACGAAGAACTGGCGGCCCCTGCCGCCGAGGAGGATCGGGCCCCTTCGGAAACAACTGCCCCCGTCATTGCTGCGGCCGAGGCGGATGCTGTGATCGAATACGAATTCGTGCCGTTTGCGTTGGAAGCAAACGAACCAGTCGCCAGAGTATTGAGTCCAGAATCAACCGGTCTCGGACCAGAAGTGGAATCCTGGGTCAATGAAACTCGATCTTCCGGGTTAGCGAGGTTATTGGCGAACGAAGCTTGTGAGCTCTCGGATTTACCAGAGCCATTGTTCTTGTCGCCATCGCGTTCCGAGTCTCCGCTTTGACGCTCGGCACGGTTTGCCAATCGTTCAGCCCGTCGACTTCGATTAGGCTGTTCCTGCGAGACCGAGTTCTGATCGTCTTGCTCTGCGTCTGAACTTACTCGAGCTTTCTGATTGGTTAGTTCGTTGGCAGATGCTTGGTTCTCCCCTAGCCCCTCAGGAACTGTTGATTCTGCGGAATTGGATGACTCGAGCTGAAGAGAGTTGTCCCCTCTTTGCTTGCTGGCCCTGCCATTCCGCTCATCGGACGATTCTCGATCCGAACCACTTACCTCTTCCAATGGCGCCCAAGTTGTCGATTCTGTTTCCCCGGGTTGATCGCTTTGTTCTTTGTTCAGAATCGTCTCGTCAGGGCTTGATGGTTGCTTTTGCTGTGTGGCAGCAACCTGATTGTTTGTAGATGCCAGTTGCGAGTTGGGTGCGTTCGCCTGATCGTCCGACGTTCCGTTTTTGGTCACCTGTGCGCGTGTTTTCGAAGACTCCGTGGAGGGTTTGGCGCTCGTATCGACGACTTCATCCACAGGTGTTACTTCGTCTGGGGCGGCCAGCGTGGATTCTGCCTGTTGGCTGGCCGCGAAATCAATCGGAGCTGAAACAGGGGTTGGTAAGACTCCCGCATAGGAAACGGGCTCGTTGTATGAGTCATCGCTTGAATCTGTTTCCTCGGTTTCATCCACTTCCGCCTTGTCGTCACGGACGGTGCCTGGCAGGCCGCTGGAAGATCGACTCGAGGCTAAAGTGTTTCTAGCATCGAGTTCAAACTCCGAGCGAAAAGTGCTCGCGTCCAGCAGCTGGTCAAAGAAGGAGACTTGAGACAGATCGTTCGCTTCGAATCGATTCTTGCGAATAGTCGAAATAGTCTCATTGAAAAGGCGATTAGTGATCGAATCGTTGGTCATTCAACAGCTCCTTGAAACGCTGATAAGGAGCTTACGATTGCTAGGATTCCGACATGAAAAGCCCCTGGTAGAAAGTATCGGCTGGCAAAGCTCAGATAATCGCTACAAGATCCGCTTTATCACGAATTTCACGAAGGCTCGATCAATGACAGCATTAGGCGGAGCCGGAAATCCAGTTTCGGAGCAGGGTGGCGGCCGCATCGGGATTTTCTCGGACCATGGAGGTCAGGTCTGTCTTGACGTCGCCACCGGTCGTTATCAATCGCGGCTTCGGGGGATTTTCGCTGTTGGGCGGGTCAACAAACAAATTGCTCTCTTCCTCGGTGAGAGAGCTTAAGTCGATATCGCTAGCATCGTCGAGCGGCAGGTCGAAGCCTCGTTCGAAAGCGGAGTCATTAGAGGACGGTGCGACCTTTGCAAACGAACGCAGTGACATTAGCGCGACCCCAACCATCCCAAACAATGCCAGCGTTTGCCAGGATTCGGAAAGCCATTCCAGAGCCAGTGCAGTCGTGGACGGTAGTGGCGGGCCCGGTACAGGCATGTCTAAGTAATCGGTAACGTTTACCTTGGGCAGCTTATCTTCCCCGGCTGCACCCTTGGGTAGAATTGGCGTCAACGTTAATTGAATGTTGGTTTCAGTTTCCTTTTTGACTCGTAACAGCTCGGCCTCTGTGAAAGGAGGCGCATCGCTGGCAAGTTTCCCAGGGTTAAGAGCTAACCATCTGACGGTCGCTGCTTTTTGGTAGTAGGAAAATGGCACAGAAACGGTGAAAGCGGCTCGCAGAGTTTGGAGCCCTGCCTTTTCGGTTCGTGTTAGAGTGTTTCCGGTAACTCGCTTGTCGTTCTCAACGAGCTCTTTCGTAATACTGCTTTGATCCGGAGCGCCTGGGTTATTTAGCGAAGCGCCCTTGTTGGCGAGAGCATTGGGCTCCGTGCCTGGTCTTCCTCCTGCCGTTTGCTTTTGACTGGTTGCATCCTTTTTGGAGGTGGTGGACTGGATGGTGGTTGGTTTGTCGTTGTAGGTAAGTATGTCGGTCTCTTCATTCAGCGTCGGATCAATTTCCACATTCACATCCACGCGAACATCACCATAGTCCATTAGCAACCGTTCAGCTCGATCGCGGAACAGTTCCTCTTGCTCTCGTTTTACCTGGTAATACCGTGCCTGAGCGACCGAATTTGGATCGTTCGAAATCATGGTGGTATGGGACTCGGTCAAATCCAATAGTGCAACATCGCTTTCTTTGAGGCCAGCGAATGCTTTGGCAACGTATTGAATAATGGCGTGCTGCTGGGACATCGCCAATCGCTTTCCCCCAACGGTCTTGATAGCTACCGTAGCCGTTTGTTTTCGATCGGACGAAAAGCCTTCTCGCTTTTCATCGTAGGTAACATGAGCATCGTAAATGAGGTTGCTGATCTGCTTGATATTGTTGGCTAGATCTTTCAGTTTGCCAGCGACGTGTTTGGCTTCCGTCGTTTTCGTTGCCTCCAAGAAACCAGGGTTGTTGATGGCTGCATCGATTGCTCCACCCATGCCTTCGGGTACGGCTTTTCCTTCGTCAATGGCCTTATAATAAAGATCCTTCGAGGCAACTGGAACTTGGATTCGATTTCCATTGCGTTCGTATTTTCGTAAAGCTGCTTTGCTCAAAGCGAACTCGATCTTGTCCAAATCCGCTTCACTCAAGGACCGACCATCGAAGAGATAGACCATCGTGCCATTGCCGGTGGTTGCCCCTTGCACTAGAAAGAACGAACTTACAACGACGCCTGCTGTCAGCAGGATGGCCATCAGTCGGGACTGAGGGGTCATGCCGGCAAGCAGCAATTTCATCTGCTGCAACATTTGATTGATCGAATTCATAGCTTACTCGTTAATTCCTGTACTGGTCCGAAAGTGGGACGCCCCTTGACCGGGTAGATGATTAGACACGGATGGAATTGATTTCCTCGTACGCCTGCATCAGTTTGTTTCGGATCTGGACAAGCATTCGAAAAGACATGTCCGCCTTTTGAACGCTGGTAAAGACTTCAGCTTGATTGACTTCTCCGCCTGTAATCAATTGTTCCATTTGCGACTCGGCCGAGTTTTGCATGTCGTTCACGCGTTGCAATCCACCAACGAGCATGTCCGAAAAAGGACTGCTTTCCGATTTCACGCTCGGGTTGGATCGTTCGCCAACTCGATTCAACAATTTAGTCAGCTTTTCGACGTGCTGATTGAGAGGTGAATCGGTTTGAATTTGCATTGCTAGGAGTTTTCGTCAAAGGGTGCGAACAGGCCGCGAAGAGGAAGTGGGTTATTCAGCCCGCGATTAGGCCAAAATGCTTAGCGTCTGACGGGACATCCCCTTGGTCACTTCCATGACCCCAACGTTGGCTTCGTAAGCGCGTGAAGCTTCCAAGGCGTCCACGAATTGTTCGTTCATGTCGATCTTGGGATAGGCTACGTATCCCTTCCATTTCCCTTCGGTCGCAGCCAGTGGATGGTCAGGCTGAAATCGATAAAGAGGTTCCGATTCATCGATTTCGACCGAGGAGACCTTCACCCCAGCAGCTCCCCCTTCGGCTTTGGCCTCATCCGTTTGAAAAACCACAAAACGAGGTTGGTAGGGCTTGTTTTCGCCATCCTCATTCTTAAGTGTGGACATGTTGGCGATGTTTCCCGAGATCGTATTCAAACGAACGCGTTGTGCTACCAATGCACTGGTACTGATATCCAAGGGAGAAATCATGTGTGTTGCCTCCTGCAATGCCCGTACTGGTTCTGGTGAAACGATGGAAAGCAGATCCGTAGATATGGCTTTAGCAAATCTTGGAATTTTTGCCAAGATCGCTTCGCTCACGAAGCAGTGGATGAGTGTTACCATTCCAAGTGGGGGCAACGCGAAAACAAACCAAGGTGAAGTTGGGTGAGCTAGGGCAAAGAGGTAACCTGCAACCAAAACGTTAACTGTTGCTGTCTATCCAGCTGAGCAAGGTTTGGACCAGCCTTGGGCGTGATTCACGATAGGAATGATCCGCATTTTCAATGACAGAAACCGATTGATTCGAGCTCTTACCGTAATTCGTGATCGCTTGTTGCAGCACGACATCGGCATCTTTAAAGTTGGATGTTCCCCGCCGAGTCTCTTGCTCGCCAAATGTCCACAAACAAGGTACTTCAATTCGTTGCATCAGTTGCAAGTAGTCGTAGGCATCTCCGCTTCCATACTTGTCGACATAAGTCGAGGCGCAGATCCACATCGGTAATGGAAACCGAACTTTCATGACTCGGTCTGGCGATCCGGAAGCGCATAGCTCGACCGCATCTTGAAGATGTTCGCGAAAGACTTGGCCTCGCACGGGGTCTGCAAGCAACAAGTTCGTGTTAAGCCTGGGTGGAGATACCAGCGCGAGCTGATCGACTTTGCCAGGTCTGGATGTGGCCCAAAGACATGCCTTCAACGCTCCTAAGCTATGCCCGACGACGGAAACCCTCGCTAGCCCTTGCTCCAAACAAAATCCGTACCATGCCTGAAAGTCAAGCGGACAGGATTGAAGGCTTTCGATCTGGGAACCAACTCGACAGGGATTGGCCCCGGTATTGAAGCTGACCATGTCATGCCCTCGCGTGTTGATCAAAAGGATGCTTTGTCCCATTCGGTGCAAAGCTTCTGCAATTTCGGCGAGCAGGGACGAACTGTAGTAGTTCCCGTTGACGCCATGCACGATGAGCCAAACCCGTCCATGGCTTTGAGGGCTCCCGCTTTGAGCTCTTGCCAGGAATCCATGGAGCTGGATGCCATCCGCCGTATCAACACTCACCAAGTTTCCAAGCATCGACAGGGATAGCATCGAGTTGTCTTCGTTCGTTCAGCAGGAAACTGGAGGCAGGAAACGCATCATCGCCAGAGGGCGCGATCGGTCAGTCGGCCATTTCGCGCGCGTGGTAGGAGCTTCGGACGAAAGGTCCCGAGGCAACTTTCTTGAAGCCCATCGATTTTGCGATAAGCCTCAGTTCTTCGAACTCATCCGGTGGAACATATCGAACGACCGGTAAATACTTGGGACCGGGCTGCAGATATTGGCCAAGGGTCAAGAAGTCGCAATCGTACGTTCGCAGGTCGGCTAAGCACTCGAGCAATTCATCGCGAGTTTCCCCGAGCCCCAGCATCAGCCCCGATTTTGTTTTGATGACTGGATTGCGATTCTTGACATGCTGGAGCAGTTCCAGAGTCCATCGGTACTCGCTCTTGGGACCGCGTACTTTGCGATACAGTCTTGGAACGGTTTCCATGTTGTGATTGAAGACTTCGGGAGCCGAATCAATCACGCGATCCAATCCATGTTTGTGCCGAATAAAGTCCGGCGTGAGAACTTCGACTGCCGCCCCCGTTTTCTGGCGGACTGCGATCACACATTGATAGAAATGTTCGCCGCCACCGTCCGGCAAGTCATCTCGCGTGACCGAAGTAATAACAACATGCTTTAGGCCAAGCCGAAACGCCGCCTCTGCAACCCGATCCGGTTCATCCATCTCCAATGCTTCCGGCTTTCCTCGGGATACCGCACAGAATCCACAGGGCCGAGTGCACACGTTGCCAAGGATCATGAAGGTCGCGGTTTTTTGCGAATAACACTCCATGCGATTGGGGCACTTGGCATTTTCGCAAACGGTTTCTAGCTTGAGCTCGGAAAGCAATCCGGAAGTGAAGTGGTTCGCATTTCCCTTGGGGACTTCGCGCTTTAGCCAAGCAGGTAGACGCCGGCTGGGCTCGAACGTGGGAGCCGCACTTCCACAGGACATTTTTTCAACCGAGTCATCGCTTGAGACGGCCGAAGGCAGGTCGGGTGACAGGACATTCAGGATGGGTAACTGCATTTTTGCCAGCAACTAGAAGAATAATCAACAAACTCGAATACCACGAACTGTAGCCAATTCCCAGTATTTTAACAGTCGGTGATAACGGACGTCGGATCAAATGATCTGGAAAAATCTCTGGGGCAGTCTGGTCCGGTGGCAGGGAAATGACGTACATTAGGGGGCTGAGTGATGTCTGAGAAGACTTTAGGAATTCTCTCGAGGTTGTTTTGATCATGATAAAACGATTTGTGCCTGGATTAACGATGGTTCGGAATGTAGTGCGAAACGCTGCAATGCGTCTTCCATCGACTGCGATTGCAGCCGTAGCCCTGCTAACCAGCTTCGCAGCGGTTGGACGTGCCGAACACGCTTTTTGCCCGTTTTGCACCGCGGCATCGCAAACCTTGCGGCAAGAAATCCAGACCATGGACGTGGTGGCGATCGGCAAGCTGATTTCCGACGATCGAGCCGACATCGATGGATTGGCCTCGTTCCAAATCAACAAAATCCTCTCGGGCGATACCTTGCTCAAGCCGGACCAAGCCATCCAAGCCACCTACTTCGGGCCGGGCAAATCCAACAAACGATTTCTTTTGATGGGCGTTGACCCCAAGGAATTGGTGTGGTCCTCTCCATTGCCCCTGTCCGAGGAAGCGGAAGCGTACATCGTCAAAATCAAGTCGCTGCCGGAAGACCCCGTCGATCGGCTTGATTTCTACCAGAAGTATTTTGAGCACCCAGACTCCTTGCTCGCTCGTGATTGCTACGATGAATTTGCCCTAGCCCCTTATTCGGATGTGGTCAAGCTCAAGGATCGCATGAACCGCGAACAGCTTCTGAGTTGGGTCCAGGACACGTCCCGATCGCCTGACCGAAAACGACTTTACTTCACGATGCTTGGCATCTGCGGCAAAGAGGAGGATGCTGAACTATTCGAAACGATGATCACCAGCAGCAATCCCGACGACCGCGCAGGTTTGGATGCCTTGATCGCCGCGTTTCTGGCCCTGCGAGGCGAAAGCGGCTTGCCACTGATCGAAGAGCGTTTCTTTCGTAACAACAAAACTCAGTATGCAGAGATCTATTCGGCAGTAACCGCCCTTCGAGTGCTCGGAACCGAAGGTGTAGCAATTCCAAAAGAATCGATCACCAAGGCGATGCACAGCCTGCTCGAGCGACCTGATTTGGCCGATTTGGTCATTCCCGATTTGGCTCGATGGGGAGATTGGTCGCAGCTGGACAAACTGTGTGCTCTCTTTGAAAACGCAACCGACGAAAACAATTGGGTTCGAATGCCCGTCGTCAATTACGTTAGGGCGTGCCCGTTGCCCGAAGCGCAAGAAAAGCTCAAAAAGCTGGAGGAAATCGACCCGGCAGCGGTGAAACGCGCCAAAACCTTCTTCCCCATCCCAACCCCTGCTCCCACCAAAAAAGGGGAAACTTCGTTCGTTCCATCCAAACCAAAGACAGAGCGAGCGATCGCGATGGAACGCTTGCGTCGCGAAACAAGAATTGCTTATTTGGGTGACACCCCTGTTGCCACCGTGAGCCAACCGGATGACAACCGATTCTCGGCCGGGACGACGGTTGTCTGCGATAACGGATGGATCGATGCGGCAGCGTTGGAGTCATCTGGAATGGTGAACCCTTGGATCCCAATGGTCGTATTGTCGTTGTCGTCGATTACCATGGTGCTTGTCATGTGGACCATGGCAACCAGCGGTAATTTATCCCTACGATACGCGCTGGCAATGTATCGCAAATAGCCCCCTCAAGCTTCTAACCGTCCCCACAAAGCGAAATGACACAAGCCACTCTTGAATCCCCGATCAGCTCGGAATCGATTGTCCAAGACGAGACTGAACTGGATTACCGCTCGATGAGCCGGGCGGCGGTTTTGGGACTTGTCTTCGGGCTCTTGGGGCTGCTGGCGTGGATGAGCCCGATGCTCTTGTTCTTGCCAGCCTGCGGTTTGATTTTCTCGCTGCTGGCATTTCGCTCCTTCCGAAAATACCCCACCGAATTGATGGGGAGAGTCCCTGCCAGCCTGGGGCTATTTTTAGGTGGCTTGATGTGCGTGGCGGCTCCGATCCGGCATACGTATATCTATTACACGGAAGTCCCAGAAGGTTATGAACGTATCCAGTTTTCCTGGCTCACCAGCCCAACAGGCGCCCCCGATGTCCCTACCGAACAAGCAATTGCTCTCAATGGCAAGAAGGTTTTCTTGAAAGGCTACATCCATCCCACCTCCATCTCCAGCAGTTCCGCCAAGACCTTTGTGCTTGTTCCCGATCTTGGGACTTGCTGTTTCGGCACGCAACCACCGCTGACTCACATGATCGAAGTGCGGTTGGTCGCGGACAAATTTGCCTCCAAATCATTTCGACAGTTTTCGATGGCAGGCGTCTTGGATGTGACCCCTTACCTGAAACCGATCGAAGGGCTAAAAGGTGTTTATTACCAGCTGGAAGCCGAACATTTTCAGTAAGATTCGGTACCTTCCGCTGACAAGCTAATTCTTTCCTCTTCTCCGACCGAGTCTGACGTGCGCGACCCGTTTTTCGAACATCAATTGTTACAGACGCGCCGCCAATTTTTCGGAAACTCCGGAATCCGAATGGGTGGAGTCGCATTGGCATCCTTGGCCGGCGGATTTGGTTCTGCTGGTTCCTCTCTTGCGAATACCGAGGGATCTTCGATTCGAGTCCATCCACCGTTGTCTGGACTTCCGCATTTCGCCCCCAAGGCGAAGTCTATCATCTATCTGCATATGAACGGCGGCCCATCGCAGATCGACACATGGGACTACAAGGCAGGCTTGAAGGACCAGTTCGACAAGGATCTTCCTGACTCCATCCGCCAAGGACAGCGGATCACCACCATGACCAGCGGGCAAGCCAGACTGCCGGTCGCTCCAAGCAAGTTTCAATTCAACCAGCATGGATCGTGTGGCCGTTGGGTTAGCGAACTTTTACCGCAAACGGCGAAGGTTGTTGACGAACTTGCTGTCATCAAGTCGGTTCACACGAACGCTATCAACCACGACCCTGCATGCACCTTCGTCATGACAGGAAACGAGGTGCCTGGCAAAGCAAGCTTAGGTTCTTGGTTAGCATATGGCCTGGGTAGCGAAAGCGATAACCTACCGGCCTTCGTCGTGATGACCCCCACTTGGTCAGCCAAGGCCCCCGCACAAGCATTGTTCACGCGTATGTGGTCCAGCGGCTACCTCCCCACACGATATGCGGGCGTGGCCCTTCGAACTGGGGGCGATCCCGTGCTGTATCTTCCGAACCCCGACGGTGTGTCCTCTGCCGATCGACGAGCCATGTTGGACGCTCTGGACAAAATGAATCAGGAACGCTTCACCCAACTTCACGACCCAGAAATCCAAACAAGAATCGCCCAGTATGAAATGGCATTTCGGATGCAAACCAGCGTTCCTGAACTCGTGAGCTTGTCCGAAGAGCCAAGCAGCGTCCTGGAAATGTACGGTCCAGAAGCTAGCGTCCCCGGTACATTTGCAGCAAGCGCAATCCTAGCCCGAAGGATGGTGGAACGGGGCGTCCGAGTCGTTCAAATCCTGCATCGCGGATGGGACCAACATGGGAATATTGCCAACGATCTACCTGCCCAATGTCGAGACGTCGACCAAGCTTGCAGCGCCCTGATTCAAGATCTCAAGCAAAAGGGCCTTCTCGATTCTACCCTTGTCGTATGGGGAGGCGAATTTGGACGAACGGTCTATTGCCAAGGCGGACTCACCAAGGACAACTACGGACGCGACCATCATCCCAAATGCTTTACCATGTGGATGGCAGGAGGTGGAATCCGAGGCGGTATGGAATATGGCGTCACCGACGACTTCAGCTACAACATCCTGGAGAAACCTGTTCACGTTAACGATTTGAATGCCACGATCCTTCATTGCATGGGCATCGACCACGAACGGTTTATCTTTCCATTCCAAGGCCTCGAGCAACGTCTCACGGGTGTAGAACATCAGCAAGTCATTCAGGAATTGCTAGCATAGCTGTCTTTCTGTAGCGATTGGGATTGGCTCCGATCGCTATATCTTCTATCTCTGACTGATTATTCGAGTTTCCCAGTCCCGTTTGCATCGAGACCAGAAGAGCAACGCGCCATGTGCCTACGCATTCTCCAAAACACGGGCTTCTGTACGTCCGTTTTTCTTGCGATGTTTCTCGGTTCTCAGAATCTGATGGGGCAAGTGCCAGCGAACGGTCCAGCCCCCACGATTGGTCCAGTGCCGGTCAACGCAGGCCCCCTTCCAAGCACCGCGTCCAGTCCCCTGCCGACGACTTCACCGATGCCTGGTTCTGGTCCAAACGCAACCAGCCTAGCCAACCCCACCATACCGTCGATTGAAAATTCTGTTGCAGCCAATTCAACCAACGTGAACATGCCGAAATCGGTTGGCCGGTTCGAACTGCCAACGGCCAACGGCCAACATTGGGTCGAATATGATATTCGACCATACACTCAGAACCAAAAGACGATCGAGCGACCTCAGCAGGCGATTATCGACTGGATTATTCGAGAGACGGGCAGCGACGTTTGGTTCAACGAACCTATGGGTATTTTGAATGCGGATCGCAATACCTTGCGAGTTTATCATAACGCAGCCATGCAAAAAACGGTCGCTCAAGTTTACGAACGATTTGTCAACGGACTTACGGAACCCCAGGTTTATGGCCTTCGTTTGATTACGATCGGCAACCCAAATTGGCGCAACAAATCGGCAAGCTTGATGCGATCCGCAGCAGTTCAAACACCGGGCGTGCAAGCTTGGTTGATGTCGAAAGAGAACGGAGCCATTTTCATGTCTCAGCTTCGCGACCGAGCCGATGTTCTCGAAATGCAATCGGTTGATATTCCGATGGTCAATGGTCAGCTTCAGCCGCTTGAGCAATTGCGTTCGCGAAACTTTTTGAAAGAGTATCAGCAAAACACAACAGCGGCTTGGCCTCCCTACGTTCCGTTTTCGGACGAAATTAAAGAGGGCTACAAACTTCAGCTTAGCCCGCTCATGAGCTTAGATGGTCGTACTGTCGACCTGATGCTGAAGTGTGATATCGACCAGGTGGAACGTCTTAACAACGTTACGATTGATTTGCCAAACCCATTTGGAGCCCCTCAGTCCGTACAAATCGAAGTACCTCAGGTGGTCTCTTGGCGTTTGCATGAAAGATTTCGGTGGCCTGCCGATCAGATCCTGCTTTTATCTTGCGGGGTTGTTGCCGCACCTTCGCCGCAAGTCAATAATACCCTGATCAGCGGAAGTCCGCCGAACCTATTCGGACTGAATCGTATCCTACCGGTAACCACCGGCTCACGAACCGATGCGATTTTATTATTGGAACACAAGGGTGCTGCATCCACGCAACTGAATCAGCCTCCCCAAGCTCAAAGCCCCAATGCAGCGGCACCCAGCGTTAACAATGCCGCCGCACCAACGCTCAGTCGAGGACGCTACTAAACATCGGCGCTTCATGAATCGCTTAGCGATAGCCGCGATGACTTGCCTAACACGCCGACGATGCTACTGTTGTACCGAGCGTCGGCTTTCGTGACACTCAGACTTTACGGTAGACCAAAACGAAGCGTAGCCTGACACTCTCAGGAGACGCGTTGCGATGCAAGCCGATGCAGTAACGACCTTATGGTTGGAACCGCGTCGGCTTTTTTCGTTTTCAGATATCACAATAACCAGCGTTCGTTGAGCGTTGCCTACATAACGGTCGTTTTGCATCCAGGCAAAGCAGATCAAATGGTCGAAACACACAATTCCTCAGAAAAGCGTCTGAACATGAATTCTAGCACCTTAGAAACCGATCGCACCTACGCCCAGCCGTCTGGACTCACGATGCGGGCAATTCAGTACGATCAGTATGGGGATGCAGACGTTCTGCATGTTGGCGATCGCTCCGTCCCTCATCGACTGCCGGGCCAACTCATGATCCAGGTGTTCGCCTCCAGCGTGAACCCTGTCGATTATCGACTGCGCCGCGGGGACATGAAGGGGTTGATCCCTTTTGGATTCCCCAGAGTACCCGGTTACGACGTAGCGGGAATGGTGGTCGACACCGATAGCGGAAGTTCCTTCATGGTGGGAGATCGCGTGATGGCGTTCCTCGACCATACACGCGGCGGAGCATTGGCCGACTATGCCGTTTGTTCGGTCTCTGCAGCAGCCAAGATTCCCGACTCCTTGTCCATGCAGGAAGCGGCAGCGATTCCGCTTGCCGGCACCACGGCCCTTCAGTCACTTCGCGATCATGGGAAAATCAAAAGCGGTAAAACCGTATTGGTCATCGGAGCCAGCGGGGGTGTCGGAATGTTTGCAGTACAAATCGCGAAATCGTATGGTTGCCATGTCGATGCGGTCGCGAGCGGACGCAATCGGGAGTTCTGCCTGTCGCTAGGTGCTGACCATTTTTATGATTACGAAAAAGAAGATTTCCTCAAATCCAATGAGCGCTGGGATCTAATCTTTGACGTGGCCGGAAAAGCTCACTATCTCGAAGCGTGCAAGGTCTTAAAAGAAGGTGGCCACTTTGTATCCACGGAACCAAGCATCAAGGGCTTGCTAATGACGATCTTAACATGGCCCCTCTCAAAGTCGGGACAAATCATGTTGGCGACTCCCTCTGCCGACGACCTGCGTGAACTTATTCGTCTCCACGAGATCGGTAAACTACAAGTGACGATCGATAGCAGCTTTCCCATGGAACAAGCCGCCAAGGCGCACCGCCGAATCGAAGCGGGAGTCGATCACGGAAAAGTAGTTCTGATTCATGCGCATTCCAAAGACTCGCTTTCTTCGAAGACTCCTTAACCTAAACGTTCATCTGCGTTGCTGCCAAAGAACCTTAGTGCCGACACCTTGATTCCAACTTCATTCCATTTTCCCTTAAGCACTTCACTGCGATCTCATGACCAAGCTATTTGAACCGCTCCGACTCAAAGACATCACCTTCCGAAACCGGGTCGCCGTTTCGCCCATGTGCCAGTATTCCTCGGTGGACGGATATCCGAACGAATGGCATCTTGTCCATCTGGGCTCGCGCGCCGTCGGTGGTGCAGGGTTAGTTATCATGGAAGCGACCTCCGTATCGCCCGATGGACGCATCAGTCCCGCCGATAGCGGGATCTATTACGAGGACCATGTCGAGCCGTTCGCAAGAATCGCTCGCTTTTTAAAACAATACGGTTCCTGCGCAGGAATCCAGATTGCACACGCAGGTCGAAAAGCCAGTACCAACAAACCTTGGGACGGGAACGATCATATCGACAACGATCAAGGAGGTTGGAACACGATTGCTCCGTCTGCTCTGGCCTTTGGTGGGAAGCTCGAGAAAATTCCGAAGGAAATGACGCTCGGCGATATCGCTCGCGTCCAAACCGATTTCGTGCTTGCCGCCAAGCGCGCATTAGCCGCCGAATTTGAGTGCTTGGAAATTCACTTCGCCCATGGATATCTCGCACACGAGTTCTATTCGCCGATATCCAACAAGCGGACGGATGCCTATGGCGGAAGCTTCGAAAATCGAATTCGCTTTCTATTGGAGACATTTGCAGCCGTGCGCGAGGTGTGGCCAGAACGACTTCCGCTGATAGCGAGATTGTCGGTTCAAGATTGGGCGGAAGGTGGCGTGCCCCTCGAGGAATCGATCGAGCTGATCAAGCTGCTGAAGGCCGTAGGTCTTGACATGATCGACGTTAGCCACGGCATGATAACGCCCGGGGAGAACATACCGTGGGCTCCGGGAATGATGATCGAATCTGCGGCACGCATTCGCCGCGAAGCCGATATCGCTACGACCACCAGTTGGTTTATCACTCATCCCAAACAAGCGGAAGAAACTCTGCAAGCCGGTGAACTCGACATGGTGATGCTAGGCCGCGAACTGTTGCGCGATCCTTATTGGCCCTATCACGCAGCTCGAGAACTGGGTGCGAAAGTATTGAGAGACATCTTACCGGTCCAATATGCACGGGCTGTCGAGTAACATCTTTCTTACGAGTTCGCCAATGAGTGCCCTATTGCCCGGTCGGCGTGCCGGTCCCCATACCGCCTCGGAAAACAAAGTATACGGCGCCGCACATGCACAGCCCCGCCCATAAGAAGTCCAAACGAAGGCGTTCACGCATGTACAGAAGAACGAACGGAACAAAAACGCACAGCGTGATCACCTCTTGCATGATCTTGAGCTGAGCAAGAGACAATTGAGTGTGGCCAATGCGATTCGCTGGAACTTGAATCAGATATTCGAACAATGCGATCCCCCAACTGATCAGTGCAGCGATGTACCAAGGTTTGTCACCCAGTTCCTTCAAGTGTCCATACCACGCAAGCAGCATGAACACATTAGAGATCGCCAGCAGTACTGTTGTAATAATGATCGTGTTCATGGTTTTGCCAGGCAACTTTTCTTCCGTCTCGATTTCATTTACTCCAGTCCATATTGACCCGCAACCGGTATCAGCTGACCGCCTACCGCCCCGAGCCCTCTTGTTTGGAAGAAACGCGGCTCAATATTGAAGTTGAAGGAGACGTTGTCTCGGCCCACATCGACATTCGCCCCCATGCTCAACAAAAACGATTCCCCAATTCTGGTCACGGTAAGTGATTGACCAATGTTTCCGGTTGGTCCGAAATCGTAAGATGTTCCGCCGGTTGCTAGCCATTTTTCATTCAAACGGTAGTTGAGTGATGCGTTTAGCACCAACGAACTTACTGGCCCTTCTAGACTGGTAAGGCCCAAGTAAACCTCGCCTCGTCCAGGGCGTGATAACAGCCCGCCAATCGTGGTTGCGCGTAATCCAGATTCAAAGAGGTCATAGTAACCATCGCTCAACAACGTGACTCGATCCCCGATATGGTATCGGAAGTCATAGTTGATGCCGCCCACGGTCTGACCAAAGTTATCGCGATCCGGCTTGGCAAAAAAGATGGCGTCGACATCAAACTCGACGACATCTGCGATCCGTTCGCGCCCCGGTATGCCTCGTTTGGTTTGGAAACGCTGATGAATGCCGAATCTTGATTGAGCCTGATTCGCAACGATCTCGGTGGCACCAGCAGACATGTATCTTTGCAGTGCTTGTCGGGCTGCGAAATTAGTCGCGTCGAACTGGGCAGGAAGAACGCCACCGAATGTATTGAACACAAGCCTCCGTCGAAAGTGTTCCTGGGCGTTATCGTCGATCGGATTGTATAGAGGAAACAAGTTTAAGTCTTGAGTCGTGTCGGCGTAGATGAACTCGCTTTCGAAGGTTATTTTGTGAGCGAGCCCGTTGAGATTCAGCACGCTGCTTTGGACATCCGGCATGTACTTGACCATCGGAAGCGAAGAACGCAGGCCGGCTTGGCCCGTGAGTCGTGTGATGTCTTGCCCGTTCACATCCTCGCCCCACTTCCCCGCTTCTCCGGAAATGAACGGCACAAATTTGTAGTAGCCGGTATCCAGTGGTAAGTTCAGCTCCTGCCTGGTCACAGCATGTAAGCCGGACGCGCCGACTTCCCAAGGTTGCAATTGAAACTTAGCTGCATCCGCGGCATTGGTCGGGGTGCTGGCCACTTGCTGTTTCGCGTACCCAATGTCACTATGCGAGTAGTAGGTGAAAAGGTCCCCGACCGTTTGGCCTAGCCAGTAATGATCGAGTCTTGGAAGCCATTGAGTTTCCGTGAAAAACGGGTTGATCCTCGCTTGTCCCCATAGATCAAACATTTGTTGGTCGTAGTATTGGCGCAACCGAAGAGCCGTAGCGTAATCTTTGTGAGTGTCCCATTCTTGTTCGAAGTACTGCTCAAGAAAATTCCGATCGCTAACCAACCCAACTTCCGCCCAAAGCTCTGTATCCGGGGACAAGAATTGGCGATGTTGAAACAGCAAACGCCCTCGAGGGTTGCGTTCCGGCTGAAGATTTTGTCGGTCCGAGCCCAGGAAATCGAGACTCTTGTCTTGAAGTCCCCATACGTCGACGAACCCATTCGCAGGCCCAATCCATAGATTGGGAACGTTGTATTGAAAATTAGTTCCGCCGGCGATTCCTCGCTTACTCAAGTAGTCTGTCGAAAAAGTCCAGCGTGTTCCATCGAGTCCATCCAAGCCGAAGATTTGGTAGGCATCCCAATCCACCATCACTTGAGTTCCAAGGATGTTATCATTTCTGAATCGCAAGCCACTGACGTAGAAGCTGGATGTGTCTACGTTGGTATTGAGAACAGGCCAGTAAAAGACGGGCAGGCCTTCGATGTAAACGAAGTTGTTCCTTGCCTTCGCTTGCATTCCTGTTTGATTGCCTACAGTTCCTGCGACGGGCAATCCAAAAAGAGTGCTATTGGTTTCATTGCGTTGGTCCTTGAGCTCAAGCCGATCGCTTTGCAACCAGTACCGTGGCACGCCAAGTCGGCTGCTCGTGAGTGCTGCTTGGTAGGCCAAGAAGTTCTCTCGAGAACGTTGTTGGATGATATCGGCTTTCAGTCGTACGATGCCTTCGAATTGAGGAGCTGGCGTCAGCATTTCCGCGCCAAGGATCATGCCATACTCCGCCTGCACGTTGTAGTACATTCGGTCTGCATAGATTTTGCGTTGCCCTTGTTGGAAAATGACATTGCCCTCGATGTACACTTCAACTGGCATGTCATCGATTTGTTCCGATTGCAGCTTCGAAAAATTCGACGTCCAGATCACGGCTCGATCTGCTTCAATCAGAACGGTACCTGCATCGATCATGCCAGAGCTCGACTGATAGGATACACCGCCAATCATTAACCGAACTCCTTGCGAGACGGTAATGACGGAGTCATTGCGGTCGGGGCGATTGCTCAAGCTGATCAAGGGCTGAGAGCCACCGCGGCCTTCAAACTTGAACAGCTTTGCACCGATTCTCGGGCCAGCCAGCGAAGTGATCTCTTCCCCCAACGCAACGGGGGCTACGACTGGAGCGGGCCCCAAGTCGACACCGCTTGGCACTTGAAAAGCTTGAACGCTTTCTGGAGCGGAAGATCCCTGGGTGGGAGGCGGGGATTGTAGCGATTCAAAAAGGGGTAAGGAACCTGCATCAAGAACGGTCCCTCCCAATTGAGAGTTTCCGATCATGGCACCTTGCCCTGGTGTGACCGCCGGAAGCTCGATCCCGCCTCGTGGTGGAGATTGAAAGGTAGGTATCGGAAGTGGCGCGTCGCCTTGAAAGGCAGCCGCCTGTTGAATCGTCGAATCGGGGGGCGATCCTGCAGGAGCGTTCATCGGCGCCCAAGCTATCGCAGACGATAACGGATTCTCTTTGTTCCAGTTCAAATCCGGCCGGGGCCCCTGTGGCTCGTTCCAAAGCTCGGCATGGAATCCAACATCGAAATGGCTGAACAAGCGGCCCGTCCACTCCGAATCTTGCAATCGTTGGTCGTCCGACCAGCGAATCTCCGAATTGCCGACCGTCTGGATAATGAACTTCTTTGGGGCAGTTGCCTGCTGGTCCGTTTGATTTTTGTTTTCTTTATCGAGATGCTGCTCCGTGCGATCAATCCAAATGTGGGCCACGTCGCAGGTGGCAGAAAACGCTCCTTGATAGATCCTGCAATCACCACGCAAAGTGACTACCTCAAAACCGCCGATGTTTTGCCTGCTTGCAGAATGAGCGTATGCATCAATTGAAAACTTAGGGTCCGATAGGGGCAGACCGATTTCTGCTGCGATACTTGAGAGCCCACAAACGCCTAGCAACAGCATGCCGAAAGTAAGTCGAACCACCAGAGCCCAAGGCGCAGCCCGAGCCCGACCGATCCACATGGGAGCGGCTACCTTGGAATGCAATCCGACCTGGTCAGCGGAAAAGCTTGACGGCGACGGGGTTGGCGCAATTTCGGGATCGGGAATCCATTCCACTACCGATTTGATCTCCAGTGCGTGTGCGAATTGAAGGCAATCTTTACTGCTTGGTCACAGTGTCCTAGGGCGCGAGTATAGAAGCTCAAAAAAATCGCCTCAAGATGAAGGTTCGACTTAAGTATCTATTTCAGGTCTGCCGATGGCCTTTTACCGGACTCGGTTTGCTCCGAACCGTCCTTTTTCCGCATCCCAAACACGCCAACAACGCCACGTATCCCATTCTGCCTATTTTGCCAGGCATTTTGGAGACGAATCGACATGCCAAATCTAGAACCGCTTGCCATTCATCTTATTCAGCAAGGTCATTGGGCCGAGGCCGTAGAACTCTATCGCGACGAACTTGGCCTGTCCATTCAGCAAGCGGAACAAACCGTGGTGCAACTCGCGGAGGATGCAGGCCTCTCCAACCCCGGCCGATTTCTCTATTGGCTTGCATTGGCATTTGCAGGCCTGTCTTTGTTTGGTCTGGCCGGTGTCGCTCAGTACTTTGTCGCCAGGTAAGACACTGCTGTTTAAGGCGGATTTCGAACCTGGACGACTTGAATAGCCGACCCGAAGTTACTTGCCGGCTGCCCAAACGATCCCGTTGACGACAGCGTTCAAGAACGCCTTGTCCGAAAAAGTGTCATTGGAGTGGCCATAGGTTGTTCCGAAAACGCGTCCCTTGCCATATTGATTGGTCCAATACACAGGCTGCTCTTCACCGGTCTTTTCGCTTTTGGACGTCGCCAACACGGTCGTGGATGGCCATACTTTTTCGATGATGTAAAGTTCGTCCATGGCGGATTTGCTGTCGACCGGGAAGTCCTTCATGATGGGATGATCTTTTTGAACGACGGTGATCGGGTATCGGCTTTGATGTTCATGGTGCCGACTGGTAACACCTAAAAATTCTCGCCAATCATCGATGGGAGCAGATCGGTATGTATGCATGGCACAATGGATAACCACCGCGTTGGTCCCCTCATAGTGCGGTTTGGTAATGCTTCGGATGTAATCCAGATCGTCGGTATCCGCGAAGCATTCGTTATGAATGACCACGTCGAAGCCCTCTTGCCAGTTAGGATTTTTGTATAAATCAATCATTGCCTTGGTCCCTTTTCCACCTTGGTTCACGATGGTCCATTCCACCAAAACACCTCGTTCTTTGGCAGCCAACTGAAGCGCCTTGCTCTGGAAGTCGTAATCGTGGCAGCAACCACCGGTCACGAGCAAAACCGAAAGCGGCTTTTTGGAACTCTTCTCAATGGCAACTTTTTCTTGTGCATTGACTTGAGATACAACCAAAGTGAGCAAAAAGAATGCTGCCCTCAAGCCCAACAGCTTGGAGACGAAAGGCGAAAACTTCAGCATGGTGGAGATGTTCATATCACGATGGTAGGTGCGAGGGAGAAAAAAGCGGTACGTTTGGCGACTGAGAGACCGAAGAAGCGGAAATGAAGCCAGTCTGCTTTTTCGCGTATTCGGCGTGTTCTATGCCTGCAAGGAGCAAAATCATCCTTCCACAGGATAACCGATTATCGAACCACGGAACACACAAAACACTCGGAATTCAGAACACAAGACAGCCTAGCTCCCCTTCCGTGTGTTCCGTGTATTCGGTGGTTAAAAAACACCATCTAGAAAAGAACCGATCCCAGAACCACGGAACACACCGAACGCACGGAAATCAGAACACAAGACAGCCGGCTCCCCTTCCGTGTGTTCCGTGTATTCGGTGGTTAAGAAACACCATCCAGAAAAGATCCGATCCCAGAACCACGGAACACACCGAACACACCGAAATCAGAACACAAGACAGCCCGGCACCCCTTCCGTGTGTTCCGTGTATTCAGTGGTTAAAAAACACCATCCAGAAAAGATCCGATCCCAGAACCACGGAACACACCGAACACACCGAAATCAGAACACAAGACAGCCGGCTCCCCTTCCGTGTGTTTCGTGTATTCGGTGGTTAAAAAACACCATCCAGAAAAGATCCGATCCCAGAACCACGGAACCACGGAACACACCGAAATCAGAACACAAGACAGCCGGCTCCCTTTCCGTGTGTTCCGTGTATTCGGTGGTTAAAAAATGAGCCGACCAGGAACGACGCTCGAATTTGCTATTCAGATTGCTCCGTCAAGTTCGATTTCGACTAACCCCTTTGGGCCTGAATCTGCTACAACTTAGAGCATGCAAATCGCCAGCTCCAACCCCAAAGAATCTCGATATCCAATCCCAAAGCCGATTTCCGAAAAGCTCGCACAGCTTCGCGGATTGATCGGCCGTTTTGTGGTAAGCCAAGCGTTGATGACGACGGCCATTTGGCTTGTGGTGGCATTTTGGTTTTTTGGACTGTGCGATTATCTTCCCACCAAGTTCGGAGCGGCCGAATCGCCTACCTTCGTTCGCATCGTCATGCTGGCGATCATGGCTGCTGCCATGGCGATCATCCTGTATCGCTACCTATGGCAATTGTGGCTTGTTCGCTGGACGGACTCGACACTTGCGTTACTGATTGAGAAACAATACTCTGCCTTTGAAAGTTCGTTGATCACCACCGTGCAAGCGGCCAAGCCAAGCGGCATTTTGAAAGATGCCAATGCCGAGCATCCTCAGCGGGCGAGCTTGCTCGAACTGGCTCGAACTCAGGCGTTGGGCTTGATGGATTCCGTCGACGTTAGCCGCGTCGTGCGTTTTCAACCTCTTCAATGGAAGCTAGGGCTCCTTGGCGTCGCCTTGGCCGCCAGTTGCGTCGTAGCTCTTACGCAACCCAACTGGACCTCTCATTGGGCCAATCGGCTTTTTGGATTGTCGGACGTGCCTTGGCCTAGATACACCGAATTGGGTATCGATGGGATCGAATTGGATGTGCCAACCTTTACAGGACGTAATCAACGAGAACGATACACGGTCCCGTTTTCGGATGGAGTTGTTCGAGTGCCAAAAGGCCAAGCATGCCAACTGAGGGCCTGGGCTTCACTTTCAGGAAAAATTGTGCCCGACGTTTGCACGGTTTACTATCAAGATGCAGCCGGAAATCGAGGCCGAGCGAACTTGCGTCGTTTGGCTGCTGGAAATACTCAGCAACCTTTTGTGCTGGACGGTCCCCCCTTGGAATCGGTGCTCGATGTCTTATGGTTCAGTCTTGCTGGGGGTGATGCTAGGATTTCCAACATGCAAATCAAGAGTGTGGATGCACCTCAAGTCACCAAGCTTCTGCTCAACGTAGAGTATCCAGATTACCTTCAGCGATCCACCAAAACAACTTGGGGCAAGGAATCGATCCCCTACCGAACCGGCAGCAGGTTACCTCAGGGAACCAAGCTACAAATAGCCATTGAAGCCAACAAAGCAGTTTCCCGTTGCGAGTATGTTTTTTTCAGATCGAGCGAAGCAAGCGAACCGTCAAACACAGTGGTTCAATCGATAGCAATAGGCACAAACTCGAGCCCCACGCTGATCGATGCGGGCCGACTGGATTCGAATCTGATGTTGGAAGTGCGTTTATGGGATCAGGACGGGATCTGCTCCACACGCATCCAGCAGTTTGTGATCTCCACGATCCCAGATTCCACCCCGCAAGTCGATTTGGTCCTGGACGGTATTGGAACTTCGATCACCGAAAATGCAATTCTTCCTATCATCGGAAGAATCAAGGACGATTACGAAGTAAAACAAACCTGGCTTGAAACCGTAATCGATGAGAGTCCCGTCGCAAAAGCTCCGCAGGAATTACTCAAGGACGGTCAAGTTCAGAGCCAACTCGATCTAAAAGAACAACGTGATCAAGGCAAGCTGGCAGCGAAAGTGGGTTCGAGCATTGGTCTCTCGTTGGTCGCTGAGGACTTTGCTGACCTGGTTAACGAACCTCACCTTGGACGTTCCAATCCTATTCAACTGGGGATCGTAACTCCGGACCAACTGTTGGTAATGCTCGATCGACGGGAGCTTGCGATGCGTGGAAGGCTCGAACAAATCATTGGCGAGCTGTCGCAGATGCGAGACCTGATGCTGAACATCAAGAAAACGGACACGTCGGTTCCCCAGGAACCCAAGGACCAAGCAGCCCCTGCTAGCGATCCCAACAAGGAGACACCATCGGAGACACCATCGGAGACACCTGCCGACGAGCAAAGCACCTCAGCCGAGCCAATGGACGAAGCAAGGACGGCAAGATTGCAAATGCTGAGGGCTCAACAAGTGGCAGCCCAATTAATGAAGTCCGAAGGGGAGCTCCGAGGGGTTGAAAAGGAACTCCACCAAATCAATCGCGAACTCATCAACAATCGAATCGATAGCGCAGATCGGCGAACTAGACTAGAAGACAAGGTGAGAACACCCATGCTGATCGTCCTGGACCAAAAATGGCCCTTGCTTTCGAAAGAAGTCCTACTGCTCGAGAAGACTTTGACTCGTCGTGAACAGCCTGCAGCCGATGCCCCACTCAAGATGGATGATCCGATCGAAAAAACCAACGAGATCATTGTTTTGCTCAACACGATCTTGAACGACATGATCGATATCCAAGATTTTAATGAAATGATCGATATGGTCCGAGGAATTCTCGATGACCAGACCAAGCTCTACGACAAAACAAAACAAGAGAAGAAGAAGCAAGATTTGGAATTGCTAAAATGAAGCCCCTAAAGATCTTTGCAGTGGTTGCGTTTGCGTTACTTCAAGCAAGTTTCTGCTTTCCAACGTATGTCCTTGGCCAGGAAAAACGAGCGACTTCGGAAGCAGTGCGCGAGCTTGAAGATCAACAAAAACAGCTCGCCATCCGATTCAGCAAGCTCGAAGAACTTTTTATCCGCATGAGCGAACTCGAAGCTGCCGAAAATCCAACGCGCGCCGGACTGCTTCTTCAAGCGGCTCAAATGAGCAAACAGCTATCAACGTTGCAGCGATTAAGCGTTGCAGGTGACTTGCTTTCTGAAGGCAAATTTACACGCGCCATTCAAGAGCAAGAAGCAAGCCGCGACAATCTCAAGAAATTGTTGGAGTTGCTTCAAAGCGAAAACCGTTCGAGCCGTCTGCGGGACGAAAGAGCCAGAATCGAAGACATTCAGAAAGAGATCCGACGTCTTGAGCAGATCCAACGCGGACAAACGGCAAGAACGGAAGCTGGACAGGATCTGAAGCAAGCGGAACAAGACCAGAAGGATATTAAGAACCAATTGGAAAAGGTCGACTCCCAACTCGGCTCACAAGACAAACCCAGCGACGACAAGCCCAGCGACAACAAGCCCAGCGACAACAAGCCCAGCGACAACAAGCCCAGCGACAACAAGCCCAGCGACAACAAGCCCAGCGACAACAAGCCCAGCGACAACAAGCCCAGCGACAAC
>JBIKLJ010000175.1:0-10323 GCA_044359895.1 Pirellula sp. | reverse complement strand
AGCTGCCTATCTCATTAGGGCAGCCATGGTTCCGCTGCTCAATCGCCATTCTTTTTTGGAAGCCGTGCATCTCCCAATGATGTCTTATTCGCAACTTCTCAGCGAAGCGTCTCATGTGCAGCCTATCCGACGTCCGTTGATAGTATCGGAAGCAGGCTACGTTGACGGAAGCGATTTTGCGAGCGACGGAATTGCTGTGCCTGTCCTTTTTTTGTAGTTTTTTTGTATTTGGAGTCTTATTCGCAACTTCTCAGCGAAACGCCTCATGTGCAACCTATCCGACGTCCGTTGATAGTATCGGAAGCAGGCTACGTTGACGGAAGCGATTTTGCGAGCCACGGAATTGCTGTGCCTGTCCTTTTTCTGAGTCGCACTGAGTCGCTGTGCCTGTCCTTTTTCTGTGTCCTTTTTCTGAGTCGCATACTGCGGCTCACTGGATGTTCCTGAGTGCGACCCGAAAATTTTAATAACTGGGTGTCTCTGAGGATGAAATGGATGACTATGGGATCAAATCGCGATAGCCTTTTCCAGTCTCGCGATATCGCGTTGGGCTTTCAGGATTTGTTCTTCGGCTTCTGGCCGTCCTAGTTTCTTTCCTGTCAGCCCCTGAACCAAAAGAGACTTTGCATATTCGTATTCGGACCTTGTTTCTTGAGCCTTGCGGCAGCTTTTGTCCGCTAGCTTCCAAGCTTTCTTGATTTGACCTCGAGATTCACATACCAGAGCTAGCTCTCGAAGAGCGCGAGGGCGCTCTGGGGGGAGGGCCAGGGAAACGTAGTTCGCCCATGTCGCAATTTTGTGCCACCGCCGCCGAACGATTCCCTCCATTTTGGGGTCGCTTGACTTGAGCGCCCGCGCGTGAAGCCTCAACGCTGCAACATAATCGGTTAAAACCCAACTGTTATACGTGACAAGGTAGCTATTGGCCCAAGACGTCAGCCAGGCCTTTTCAAACGCAGCTACCGCATTTTTGGTTCGACCATGATGAAGGTGCCAATATCCTTCGGCCATGGAAACGCAGATGGTGGCAAGATTGTTTCCCGGGTAGACTCCAAGACAGCCAAAGAGTTCATCAAACGGAAAATTCCCGCGACTGGCTCGTGCCCAAAGACAAAATGCCATGGGCCCGAAAACATTGTCACTGTGACGAACACATGACTCAAAAATCCACTTCGATTTTTCTAAAGCCTTATTCAACTGGCCGAGTCCAAAGTGGCTCATGCCGATACTGAAATGCGCAAAGTGAGTCTCCAGCAAATCTCCTAGCTTGCTGAATGCGATTGTGCCAGGGGTTGCCTTAACGATGGTGTCTTCGTAGCGTGCGGCTCCTAGGCTGCCTAGGGAACTGTGGTTCATTGCGTGTGCAGCGCCCCACTGGTCATTTAACTTCTTGCTCAAATCCATCGCTGATTGGTAAAACCGGTTCGCCCGACTATGCCATCCTAAAACAGCCATGTCGTTGGCTTGAACAACGTAATTAAATGCTAAAGAAGCCGACGGTGGCAAACGCTCGGCGCGATTCAAACCCGCTAACGAAGCCCAAAGCAGATAGAGAACATTGTGACAATAGTAAGCATAGCAAAGCTTGCCCAGCAGCTTGTTCGCGAGATCGATCGAGCGGTTCGGTTTCTGCTTTTTAATCAACCCTGGAAAGCAGCTGTGGAATGCTTGGATCGTAGATTCGAGAACCAAAGACCGGACCAAACCAAACGATGTTCTAGGTACTTTGATACCCACATGCTGGAGCGCATCGACAGAAAATTCGAGGCTTTGTCCAATCAAACCCAGCTTTAAGGCCAATTCGCTTTGCAGCCCTCTTGCGTCGGAAAGATCATAGCTTTGTTCAGCGAGCGAGAAAGCAGATTCCAGTTCGGTCTTGGCTTCTTCGTAACGCCCAAGTTGCATCAACGCTTCGCCGTTCCCTCGGGCGATGCGAAACCGGACCTCTTGCGGAGCATGGATTGCATTCCGTTTCGCGATGACATACTGCTGGGAAGCAACATCGATTGCGAATTGAGCTCGAGCTTGATTGGCCGCGACTTGGGAATAGGCAAGCGCGCGCCGATGCTCACCGCATGCATCGTAATGGAATGCCAAGTCGTACACGCGTGCCAGCGCAGGTCGATCGGGTGAGTTATCTTTTCCTTGGGTTAATGTGTCTATTTCGGTTTCGGTAAGACAATGGCCCATTTGCTCGACAACTTGAGCGAGTCGCTTATGAATCGCCTTTTTTGAATCAGATCCAAGTCGATCAATGACGGCATACCGGATTCGGTCGTGATACGTATCGACTTTCTCCCCGACGACTCTCAAGAGCCGAACATTGCGCATGCGCGTCAGCGTCTGCTCCGGTGACTCATTGATGTTTGCGGCGGCGACCACTTCGGCTAATTCGATCGCTTGCCCAGATACGGCGATCGCCTCCAGAAGAGGCTGGGCTTCCGCAGGTAGTTGCTCCAGTTTGGAGGCAAGTACTCCATGAATATCCGTGGTGTGAAAGGCATCGGTATCGGGATTGAAACAACCAGAAAGCTCCACTAAAAGAAAAGGGTTCCCGCCAGCTTGAGCATGAAACTGAACCGCCCGTCGGCGAACGATCTCGTCATTTCGCCCCACCACGTTGACTATCAATTGGGTGGCATCGTCTAAGGAAAGCGGTCCGACGTTTACCGTACGGTTACCGAACGAAATTCCATTCTGTTGCTGACGGGACGTCCACTCGTTAAGAAAAGGGCTGGTATCGGCCTCGTCCGACCGAAATCCCCCCACGAACAAAACCGGTGGTGCCTCCGGGGGTCTTAAGATTTCAAACATGGCGCCCGCGCTGTCGATGTCCCCCCATTGAAGATCATCGATAAACCAAACAAGAGGCGTACGTTGCCCAATCCGATCCAACAAAAGTCGAAGCGCTGCAAAGGCTCGTTGGCGCACTTGCTGTTGATCCAAAGCATCCAATCTTCGTCGTGGAGCTTGAGCTACAACCTCACACCTTCGTAAAACCGGAAAGACTTCGGCCAGCAAGCCGATGTCGTCAGGCAACAACAATGCAGCCGAAGCCGCTGGCAAAGACTTCAAATGCGAAGTCAAAGCATCAATCAGCGTGTCTAGTGCCTTGAAGGGAACAGATTCACGGTCATAACAGCGTCCCGACATCACCACCATCGAAGAATCGCTTCTCAAAGGTGCCAGGAAAGCCTCTGCCAAACTTGACTTTCCCTCGCCCGAGCGACCTTGAATGAAAACGGTGACGGGCGTCGAAGCTCGCCGAAAAGTGAGCAGAGCATCTTCGAGCAACGCGAATTGTGTTTCCCGTCCCACCAAGCGATCTGCGTTCTGGGCATTACTTGACATTGCGGGAACTGCGGATGCAACGACTCCCGCGATTTGAAGTGGGCTTGGCCTAGCATTTGGATCCCGAGCCAAAAGCAACATGCACAAATCGGCCAAGTCCGAGTCAATGAAAGCATCCGCTGCAAGTGGCCGGGCGTCCATCCATTGCTTGTCGCGAACCATTCGAAAGGCATCGCCTGAAAAAGGTCGGCTTCCAGCGAGTGCCTCGTAAAGCATGACACCAAATGCATACCAGTCAGAAAGCGGACCAACCTGATCCCCCGCCGCCTGCTCAGGAGCCATGTAGGCAGGCGTGCCTGCGATCATTCCACTGGCCATCGAAACACCAGATCGATCCATCTCCGCAACCAACCCAAAGTCAAGAATGACCACTCTTCCCTGGCTGGTAACCATCACATTTCCCGGCTTCAAATCGCGGTGCACAATACCACGTGCATGCAGCGCCATGAGTCCAGCCGCTAGCTGTCCCAACGCAGAACGAAGACGACTAGTGTCCAAGTTTCCAGATGGACGCACGAAGCTAAGGAAGTCACTGCCATCCAATAAGTCAAGCGTTATAAACCACTGCCCACCATCATTTTCTAACGTTTGAAGCCCAACCAGATTCGGATGAGTAACGTCGGACAAAACGCGAAACTCTCGCTTAAATCGATGAAGCGATTCCCCGCTCACTGCCGGCAATGTCTTCAGTGCAACACGATGTCCCCGAACCAGGTGAACCGCTTCAAACACGGTACCCATTCCCCCGCGTCCTAGCTCGCGAATCAGTCGATAATCTCCAAGCCGTGACGCAACCGGAGCAGCATGTAACTTGGTTTCGTCTACGTCAGACTCAACGATAGACGCCAAGGAGGCACTGCTGGCATCAAAAAACACCCGGCGAATCAACCCCTCGAACTCGGGAAGTAGTTGAATGTATTCTTGTGCCGTCGGGAATTGCCCGGCCTTACGCCTGTTTCTGACTTCGTATTCGAGCAGATTTTTGAGCAGCGTAGGCTGGTCATCTTTGGCGACTTGCACCAAGTAACCGCGGAGCTCAGGCGCTCCTTTCTCGAGCTCAAAACTGAAAGTTCTGCAAAGAGAATCGATTTTTTCAAAAGAACCTCGCGTTCCCTGAAACGTCTGATCGTTTCCGGTCGAGATCGCTAAGGCATCCTGATCCTTCTTGGAAGTGAATCTCTCGTTTGCTTCCTGAGATTGGTTCATAATGATCAACGAAGCTGTTAATTTACTTCACTGTGAGATTTTCGACAGTTGCCGAATCGCACTCTCGATATCATAAACGAACAGGAACGAAGAATACACTCTGCCAGCCGAAAGCAAACCGAAGAAGGTTGCGTTGCGATTTACTGCTGCCGTAGAACCGGATCTTTAGATTGGGTTTATGACAACTCATGGGCAGACAAAACAAGGTTCTTTGGGTACGCAGCTTGATTTCGGACCCCTCTATACCCACATAGTAGTTCTTAATAGCTCGGGGCATAAAAAAACCCGACGCGATGCGTTGGGTTTTGATAGCTTTGAAGAAGATCCAATTAACGCTTGGAGAACTGGACGCCACGACGAGCACCGCGTAGACCGTACTTCTTGCGTTCCTTCATTCGTGAATCGCGTGTCAAGAATCCGTCGCTTCGTAGCGGTAGGAAGTTTTCTTCGCTCAGGCTTACGAGGGCTCGGGCTAGTCCCATGCGAATGGCACCTGCCTGGGCGATAGTTCCTCCACCCGCAACTCGGACGAAAACGTCTACCTTGTCGCGGTGACCGACATGGTCCAAAGTTTGAAGGACCAGCACTCGCTCTGAATCGTTAACGAAGTATTGTTCAAATTCGCGGTCGTTCACCGTGATCTTGCCAGCACCAGCTTTGATTCGAACCCGAGCAACTGCGCTTTTGCGGCGGCCGGTACCTAGGCTCTCACCACTGATTTTGTCTTTTTTGCCTGCAAGCATTTGGAAAGTTCTTTTGAATTGCTTTGAATAAGTCGTGAATCGACGAAAGTTACTTTGAGGGCAAGTTGTTGCTAACTGGCCTTCTGACCCATTTCGGTTAACTTCGGTTGTTGTGCTTGGTGAGGATGTTCGCTGCCAGCGTACACTTTTAATTTCGCAAGCATGTGCCTTCCGAGAGCATTTTTAGGAAGCATTCGCTTGACGGCCATGGTGACCAAATCTGTTGGCTTGCGCTCTAGACGCTCTGCGTAGCTTTCCATTTTCTGGCGATGGTAGCCGTTGTACCAAGCGTAATGTCGAACCTTGAGCTTGTTACCGGTCATGACAACCTTTTCCGCGTTGATGACGACAACAAATTCGCCGGTGTCAACGTGAGCGGTGTATTCTGGGCGATGCTTTCCCATCAAAATCATCGCAATGTCGCTTGCCAGTCGACCTAAAATCAGGTCGGTTGCATCGACTAAATACCACTTTTGTTCTACCAAGCCTGGCTTTGCTACAGTTGTTTTCGGTTGTGCTACCATTTAAATTCCTTCAATTTCCCAATATTTTCGTGGCTCGCAACCAGCAAAACGCGTCGCGAGAGGGCACGAAAACAAATGAAAAATCTGTCCAGTCAAAGATTGTGAGGGGCAGAGTATATCGACCAGGTTTGTCAATCACAAGTGCTTTTATCCCCATTGTTCCTGCGATTTTGCAGGTTGTGGTACTTTTCGGTCTGGAAAGATGGGTGGGATGGTTAAGAAATAGGGTGTACCGAGTTTGCCGAATCGCAGGTATAAACAATGGCCGATAACCCATTGAACTGCCTGCAGTCAAATGACGTTGATATCACTGAGGGAAATATTTGTGTTGGACCTGACCCGTTTTCATGCCCCGTTCACACCACCGAAGTCAACTTTAGTGGATGTCTTGCGGTATTGGGCGAACACTCAGCCGAACAAGGTTGCATTTTACTACACCGATGGCGAGACGGATGCTGATACGTCCATCACCTTCGCGGAACTGGATCACGTGGCCCGCGCCATCGCGGTCAAAATCCTGGAGACGAATAAGCCGGGCTCTCGTGGCTTGCTGCTTTATCCGCCTGGCGCGGACGAGTTTGTCTCTGGATTTTTCGGTTGTTTGTATGCGGGGTGCATCTGTGTTCCCGCGTACCCTCCGCGTCGAAGCCGCAAGGGAGCCCGGATTCAAGGTATCGCTCAAGATTGTCAAGCGGCATTCGCGCTCACGACAAGTGACACGATTGCCCAAATTGCCAAAGACGAATCCACCAAGCAAGAAACCGGATCTTTGCAGTTGATCGCGACCAACGGAGTGGATCGATCGCAAGCGATCCAATTTTCGGAGATGCCGATTCCAACTTCCGACTTGGCTGTTCTTCAATACACTTCAGGGTCTACCGGACAGCCTAAAGGTGTGATGCTCACCCATTCGAATTTGATTCGCAATTGTGAGATGATCGCTGACCTGTTCGAAGAATCAAACCAAGCCATCGGCGTCAGTTGGCTGCCCATGTATCACGATATGGGCTTGGTGGGTGGCGTGCTGTCCCCGATGTACATGGGACTAAGCATGGTTTTGATGAGCCCCATGTCGTTTATGCAGCGCCCTGTGCGGTGGCTCAAAGCAATCACAAAGTACCAAGCCTCGACCAGCGGTGGGCCCAACTTTGCTTACCAGTTGTGTGTCGACAAAGTAACGGAAGAGGAAATGCAAGGACTGGACCTAAGTTCCTGGACCCTTGCATTCAATGGAGCTGAACCTATTCGAGCCAGTACGCTTGAGCAGTTCACTCGGAAGTTTGAGCGAGTTGGCTTTTCGCATACGTCTCATTTTCCTTGCTACGGTATGGCAGAAACGACGTTGATCGTTACGGGTGGACCGAGACATTCGCCGCCAGTGATGAAGACTTTTGACAGCCGCTGCCTGGATGCTCGCATGGTGAAGCTGGTCCGCGAGGATGCTGAAGATTCACGGTGTTTGGTTGGCTGCGGTCGAGCTACCGACAATGAATCCGTATTGATCGTTGATACGCAAACCTTGAAACCTCTTGAAGATCAGGCAATCGGCGAGATTTGGATTCAAAGCCCAAGCGTTGGGAAAGGGTATTGGGAAAAAGAAGAACTGTCGCAGGCCAATTTTCAAGCGGTTACCGCTGACGGCGAAGGCCCTTATCTGCGCACCGGCGATTTAGGTTTTTGGAGCGACGGTCAATTGTACGTAGCTGGCCGGGTGAAGGACCTGATCATTGTACGAGGCGTTAACCGTTACCCTCAGGACATTGAACAAACAGTAGAAGAATGCCACGAATCCATTTCCTCTTCGGCCGCAGCAGCGTTTGCGGACGATTCTGGCCCTCGTGAGAGATTGATCATTGCTGTCGAGGTCCATCGTTCTTTAGAATCGGACTGGAGCCCTGTCGTTCAAGCGATTCGAAAAAGTGTGACTCAAGGACACGAATTGCCCCCCGACGCCGTAGTTCTGGTTCGCCACGGATCGTTGCCACGAACGTCCTCGGGCAAGATCCAACGCCATGCCTGCTTGCGGGATTTCCGTGAAGGAAACCTGCGTATTGTTCATCAATGGCTTTCGTGGGATGAAAGCTTGCCAGAGCAAGCACCCATGATTGCTGCTGCAACTGTCGACGAAATCCGGTCCGACTTTGGCAAAAAGGACGCGTACGGTTCCTCCGTGCGTCAAAAGAAAAATCGGCCACCCAACAACGAAGTGGTGGAACTGGTCAAGCGTGCCGTGAAGAGCGTCGCTCAGGAACGCGCAAAACTGTTGGACTTAGACACGAACATCGTGGTTGATTTAGGCTTGGATAGCTTGGAACGCCTGCAGATCGCTCATGTGCTTGAAAGCTCCGTGGGAGGTCGATTCCCTGAAGATGTTCTTCAAGAGATCGAAACCGTTCGCGAAATCGCTGAAGCCATCGAAGAGAACTTCGGCAAAGATCGCATTCGTGCTGGGGTGTTACAAGAAAGTACCGATGAACCCGTTGAACGTGAAGTTGCACCGGAGGACTATCGTTTCGATTTGATTCCCGAGTATCGACGCTTGCGTCAGACGATGGGACAATTTGAAATGACCGGGCTACCCAACCCTTACTTCTCCGTGCATGAAGGTTTAACTCGCGACACGACTACCGTCGATGGCCGCCAATTGATCAGCTTCGCCAGCTATAACTACTTGGGAATGAGCGGCGATGAAACGGTAACGCAAGCGGTCGTCGATGCCGTCAAGAAATACGGCACTAGCGTCTCAGCATCGCGGCTTGTTAGTGGTGAGAAAGACATTCACCGACAGCTGGAACGGGCGATCGCCGATTGGATCGGTGTCGAGGAGTCGATCGTGCTCGTCGGTGGGCACTCAACCAATGAAACCGTCATTGGGCATATGGTTGGGCAACAAGACCTGATTCTGCATGATGCTCTTTCGCACAATAGCATTGTGCAAGGCGCCATCCTGTCGGGCAGCCGACGGCGGGCATTTGCCCACAATGATTACAATGCTCTGGACGAGGCGCTGACTGAACTACGCACGCGTTACCGACGAGTGCTGGTGATCGTGGAAGGCGTTTACAGCATGGACGGGGATTTCCCAAATCTGCCCAAGTTCATCGAGGTTTGCAAGAAGCACAAGTGCTGGCTGATGGTGGACGAGGCTCATTCCATCGGCACCATGGGGGCACATGGACGCGGCATTGGCGAACACTTTGGGATTAACCCCAGCGATGTTGATATTTGGATGGGAACGCTCAGCAAGTCTTTCGGTTCGTGCGGTGGTTACATCGCTGGCAAGAAAGAATTGGTCGAGTACCTGAAGTATACAGCGCCCGGATTTGTGTTTAGCGTTGGGCTATCACCGACCAACACTGCCGCCGCGATTGCTTCGTTGCAAGTCTTGAAGCGTGAGCCGATGCGAGTGACTCGACTGAAGGACGCTTCGCGACTATTCCTGACCGAAGCGAAAAAGCGAGGTCTGAATACGGGCAGCAGTGGCGAAACTGCGGTGATTCCTGTTATCACGGGGAACTCCTTGCATGCCCTTCAGTTGTCGCGACGAATGATCGAATCAGGTGTTAACGTGCAACCGATCCTTTACCCCGCTGTCGAAGAGTCTGCGACTAGGCTTCGGTTCTTCATCAACTCGACCCATACCAACCAACAGATTTTGTTCGCTGTCGACAAATGCGCTGAACATCTTCGTGCCATTGCGCCTGAGTATTTCCGGGCACCTTCGGAACAGCAATGGCGAGACAATAGCAAGTCGGCGTAGTGCGCAAGGTCCTGGCATCCAAGTTGGCTACAACGGCGGCAGAAGAAAAATGGAACCCTTGGCTAACGAAGAGAGTCCCACCCCGACGAATCGTTCGCAAAATATTCCAGTCGCCACCGTCACGCGACTGGCCCTTTACCTTCGCGAGCTTCAACAATTAAAGCGAGCGGGCTTGCAACGAATTCAAAGCGGGGCCATCGCCAAACGGTTGGGGCTGAATGATTCGCAAGTCAGGCGAGACCTGTCTTGTTTTGGGCAGTTTGGACAACGCGGTGTTGGTTACAACATCGCGGGATTGACTCAGGCCATCCAATCGATCATGGGGACCGATCGTTCATGGAATGTAATTTTGGTTGGGGCGGGAAATCTTGGAAGAGCCTTGTCGGGTTACCGAGGCTTTGATCAACAAGGATTTCGTCTGGTGGCAGTCTTCGACTGTTCGGACGAAATCATCGGAACCAAAGTAGGGAAGTTGGTCGTCAAGTCGCTGGACGCCCTCGATGAAATCGTCGCAGCGAACCAGGTGGAATTAGCCATCGTCGCCGTGCCCGCCGAAGCAGCATCCACCGTCTCGCAGCGATTGGAATCAGCAGGCATTACCGGAATCCTCAATTTTGCTCCTGTGACGGTTCGCCGACCCAACAGCGGCCTTACTGTGGTGGACGTTGATCTAGCGGTGGAATTACAACGTCTTGCCTTCGCGGTCGTGAACAGCAAGGGTTCTTGAGCCGCAAAAGGC
>JBIKLJ010000423.1:0-10354 GCA_044359895.1 Pirellula sp. | reverse complement strand
GCGGTAACGGGAACGTACGGTTCGATCAACATCTCGTCGACAGGTGCTTATACCTATACCGTCAACAACAGCAACGCAACCGTTCAAGCCCTCCGTACCTCGGCCGACACGCTGACGGATGTCTTCACCTACACCATGCGTGATACGGCAGGCCTGACCAGCACGACACAGATCACGGTTACCATCCAAGGGGCGAACGATGCACCGACGGATATCACAGGTACGTTGACGATCGCTGAGAACAGTGCGAATGCAAGTTCCGCGGGAACGGTTTCCACTACCGATATCGACTCGGGCGATGGATTTACATACGCTCTGACCAACAACGCCGGTGGCCGATTTGCGATTAACGCAACGACCGGTCAAGTCACTGTCGCCAACGGTAGCTTGCTGGATTTCGAAACCAACGCGTCCCACTCCATCACCGTTCAAGTCACCGATACTGCCGGAGCAACGTTCAGCAAAGCCATGACGGTCAGCGTGACCCATGTCGAAGAGTCGACGGTCATCACTGCGGGCGGATCGGCGGCGACCAACGAAGACACTACAATCGTCTATTCAGTCGGCAATAGCAATGCGATCACGATCAGCGACTCGGACGGAACGACTCAGCAAGTGACACTCTCGGTAGCCAACGGTACTTTGTCGTTGTCACAGACGACTGGCCTGAGTTTTACAGCGGGGACCGGAACGAATGATGCTTCGATGACGTTCAGTGGTTCCATTACCGAGATCAATGCGGCACTCAATGGACTGACGTACGCACCGACAGCGAACTACAACGGTGCCGATGCGCTCCGTATCTCCGCGATTCCAACGACGCAGTCGGCGGCGCTCGATACCGATGCCAGCTTGCTCCTTCGGTACACCTTTGACAATGCATCGCGATTGGGGGATGACAACGCGACGACTGCGGATGGAACCATCAATAGCACGACGGCAGTGACCGATGCAACCCGTGGATCAGTGGCCAGCTTAAGCGGCACGGGCACGGGAGCTTACACAGCTAACTTCGATACACCAGGTTCGTTTACGGTGGGCGTCTGGGCGGCGAGCAATACGTCGACTTGGAACCAACCGGGTATGCTGCTGTCCAAACGGAATTCGTTTATCCTGAGTCCCAACCCAGGCAGTACGACGATTACTTGGTGGTTGTTTGGTTCGACAACGGGTTGGAACCCTTTCACATTTGACCTGTCCACCATTTCCGAGTTCAGCATCAAGGATTGGCACTATTACTCGGCAAGCTACAACGCTTCGACCGGAGCATCGCTACTGTATGTAGATGGAGTTGCACGCGCAAACTTCACCCTTTCCGGTCCCCTAAATCCGGATTCCGGCCCGATGGGAATTGGTCAAGATGATGAATGGGTTGGTCGCGTTTTCGACGGTAAACTCGACGACGCACGCGTTTACAGCCGAGTACTTTCGGCAGGGGAAATGGCAACATTGGCGGGAATCTCATCCGCCGCACGCGAGATGACGATTGCGATTGCAGCTGGAAACGATGCACCAACAGCAGTTGCTGATATAGCGACCGCGGTAGAAGCGGGCGGAGTGGCGAACGCAACCGCAGGCACGAATCCAACGGGTAATGTTCTGACCAACGATACCGATCCTGATGCGGGTGACACGAAGACGGTCAGCGGTGTTGCGGCAGGCACAGTTGGCAGTGCTTCGACGAACGTAGGTTCGGCTGTAACTGGTACGTATGGTTCGATCAACATTGCGGCCAATGGTGCTTATACGTACACGGTTGATAACAGCAATGCAACCGTTCAAGCGTTGCGAACATCCGCCAATACGATAACTGACGTCTTCACGTATTCGATGCGCGATGCGGCTGGTTTGACGAGCACGACACAGATTACGGTCACCATTCAAGGCGTCAACGATGCCCCAGTCGCGGTGACTGATACAGCTACGGCCGTAGAAGCCGGCGGACTCGCGAACGGAACGGGCGGAACGAACCCAACCGGTAACGTGCTCACCAATGACACCGATCCGGATGCGGGCGATACGAAGACTGTATCAGGAGTCGCAGCGGGAGTGGTTGGTTCCGCGTCGACGAATGTCGGTTCGGCTGTAACAGGAACGTACGGTTCGATCAACATCTCGTCGACGGGCGCGTATGCTTATACGGTTGATAATGGCAATGCGACGGTACAAGCCCTTCGAACCAGCGGCCAAACGATCGCGGATGTCTTTACCTACACAGTGACCGATTCAGGTGGCTTGACCAGTACGACTCAAATCACGGTGACGATCCAAGGTGCCAACGATGCACCGACGTCCGTTGCGGATACAGCGACCGCAGTCGAAGCAGGCGGCCTCGCCAATGGCACAGCCGGAACGAATCCGACTGGTAACGTTCTGACCAACGATACCGATCCCGATTCGGCAGGGAATGGTGAAACGAAGACAGTCGTCGGAATCTTGGCAGGCACACAAGCCAGCGCGTCAGGCAATGTTGCAGCGAGCGTAACTGGAACCTACGGCTCGATCAATATCGCAGCCAATGGTGCGTATACGTATACGGTTGACAATACCAATGCAACCGTGCAAGCCCTCCGCACCAGCGGCAACACGCTGAGCGATGTCTTAACCTACACGATGAACGATGCTAGCGGCTTGACTAGCACCACGCAAATCACCATCACCATCCAAGGTGCCAATGATACGCCGACGAATCTTTCCAGCGGCATCGAGCTGAATACCGAGGGTGGGAATGATGCGTATCTTTTCACCAGCAATGGTGGCGTGATTCTTGGTGGGCTTAACGCGCTGACTCTAGAAACCAGCTTTTCGGTTCATCAACTTAACAGCGTGGATAATTTCTTGCTCTCTTATGCAGTACCTGGGCAAGACAATGAGTTGATACTGAACCTGAAGAGTTCTGGGCAATTGCAGTTTGGCTTGGACGGCAACAGCCAATTGACCGCGAACAGCTATACTGAACTGCTTGATGGCAACCTCCATCACATCGCGGTATCTTGGGATCGGTCATCGGGTGCGGTCGCATTTTATATCAATGGCGATTTAGTCGAATCGTTTACTGGGTATCGAATCGGAACGGTGATCGAAGGCGGAGGTGTGCTCGCATTCGGAAACGACCAAGATGGTTTTGGCGGTGGGTTCGGCCCTGACCAAGAGTTCTCCGGGACGCTGTATGACGTGCGTGTCTGGGACGAAGTCCGCAGCGCGGCCGAAATCGAACCGAACTATCAAAACAAGTTCGCACCCGGAAGTTTGCCCAACGGCCTGGTTGCTAACTGGCAGATGGATGGTTTCAACGGCAGCAACCAAGTCGTCGATGTGGTCTCGGGCAATAACCTCAGCATCGGTCACGCGACCAACTTTACGACGGACCTGACGACTTGGACCAATCAAATTGGCGGCGTCACGGCGAATGGCAATACGTTGACGTATGTTGATGACGCAGTGACGAGTGGCTGGGGACATTCCGGCATTACCTCGGCAACGCTCAGTTCGCTGGGCTACACCGACAACTACACGTTTTCGTTCACACTGGACAACATCACCAACTTCGCAAGTATGATCGGGTTGGGAGTGAACGAAACCCATGCGAGCTTTCAGGATATCGAGCGAGCCTTTTATTTCCACAGTCCCAACGGATCAAGCGTACTAATCTATGAGAGCGCCATAATGATCGGCACGTATGCCGTCAATTATACCGCAGGGAGTGAGTTTTCGATCTACGTCAACGGTACGTCGCTTCAGTACCAACACAATGGCACAACCTTCCTGACTCGTACGATCACGGCAGGCCAGAACTTCTATGTTGATACCTCGTTCTACCGAGATACTGGACAATACGGCAATCAGAACGATTACTCATTCAGCAACCTTCGCGTCTTCTCGGGCAACACAGAAAGCGGTGGCTTCATCGCCAGCACGCCGCGCGAAGACCTGCACATCGCTGAAAACAGCCCCGGCGGAACCAGCGTCGGTTTTGTCGTGCCCAGCGATCCGGATGCAAACGACAGCTTGACCTACTCATTGATCGATAACGCCGGTGGGCGGTTCGCAATCAATAGCGGCAGTGGCCAAATCACGGTCGCCGACGGCAGTTTGCTGAACTATGAAGCCGCGACCAGCCACGACCTCACCGTCCGAGTCACGGATCTGGCAGGTGCTTGGCTGGACGAAGTCTTGACGGTTCAAGTGACCAACGCCAACGAAGGCCCCCTCGCCGTCACCGACACAGCCATCGCCGTCGAAGCAGGTGGCACGGCCAACGCCACCGCAGGCACCAACCCAACTGGCAATGTACTGACCAACGACACCGATGTCGATGCAGGTGACACCAAAACCGTGATCGGTATCAGCGCTGGTGTCCAGCCTTTAGGCGCCTCCCCCGCATCCACCCCCATCACCGGCACCTACGGCAATATCACCATCGCCGCCAACGGTACCTACACGTACACCGTCGACAACAACAACTCTACCGTTCAAGCCTTACGAACAACCGCTAATACGCTGACCGATACGTTTACCTACACGATGCGGGATGCGGCAGGTCTGACCAGCACGACTCAAATCACCGTCACCATCCAAGGTACCAACGACGCACCTGTTTGGTCATCGGCTATCAACGGTGTCTCGCGATGGAATGGCGAAGGCAACTTCAATGATTCGACTGGTGCCAATAATGCCACACAATTTGGCGGTGTCAGTTTCACCTCCGGACAAACGGGACAGTCGTTCCAGTTCGATGGCGTGAACGACTATCTGACCATTCCGCAGATCGCATTGCCAAACGGACTCTCATTGGAGGCATGGATTCGAACAACCAGCACCGATAACTCGGCGGCATACCCTGTCCCTGCCCTTCCGATCTTCGGCGATAGTGCGTTTTCCGTTTGGTTCGGCTTCGGGATCACGGGTGGTAAACTACACTACCTCCATGCAACCCCTGCTGGTAACGCGTGGCTGCAAGTCATGTCCACGGCGACAGTCAACGACGGTCAATGGCATCATGTCGCTGTTACCCATGACACAAACGGTCAAGTAACGCTGTTTATCGATGGTGCGATCTCGGGTACAGCCAATATGGCCTACAGCACAATCTATACCAAAGTAAATCGCATCGGAACGACGTATGGAGCAGCAGACTACTTTAGCGGAAGTATCGACTCTGCAGCGGTTCACACGACGGTCTTGACTGCTTCGCAAATCGCGAGCAATGCGTCAAGCACCTCGACCCTGAGCGTTGCCGAAAACGCCACCAACGGAACGGTTGTTAGCACACTTCAAGCCGTAGATTCGGACTCAGGCGACACGCTTAACTATAGTCTCACGGATAATGCTGGCGGCCGATTCGCGATCACGGCAGCTACTGGCCAACTGACGGTTGCCAACGGCTCGCTACTCAATTTCGAATCCTCCGCGAGCTATGCCATCGTAGTAAGAGCAACCGATGCCGGCGGGTTATTTGTTGATCGGACGGTCACTATCAACCTCAGCGATGTCAACGAAGCTCCCAACGCGGTATCCGATACAGCCACCGCGGTCGAAGCCAGCGGCGTAGCCAACGGTACGTCCGGGACCAACCCTACGGGTAATGTGCTGACCAACGATACCGATGTTGATGCGGGCGATACCAAGGTTGTCAGCGGTGTGGCGAGTGGTGCTGTCGGGTCGGCTTCGGGCAATGTTGACTCAACGGTAGTTGGCTCGTTTGGGTCGATCACGATCGCAGCCAATGGATCGTATACGTACACTGTCGATAATAGCAACGCCACGGTGCAAGCTTTACGGTTGACGGCCAATACGGTCAATGACGTGTTTACGTACACGATGACCGATACAGCCGGAGCGACCAGCACGACGCAGATTACGGTGACCATACAAGGGGCCAATGACGCTCCCGTTGCGGTTTCTGATTCGGCGTTGGCTAACTTTGTCGTGTATGCAAGTGGCTCTGTTGAGTATCTCGTCATTGGTGGCGGCGGTGGTGGTGGAGGTGGTTCAACCGCTCTTAATTACGTTGGAGGTGGCGGTGGTGGTGCTGGCGGGTATCGCTCGTCAGTGGTCGGAGAACAATCGGGTGGTGGCATATCGGCCGAGCCGAGGCTGACGTTGCTCTCTGGTGTGTACACGGTGACCGTTGGGGCTGGTGGTGTTGGTGGTCAAAACAACTTCGGGCTGAATGGTGGCAATAGCGAGTTCGCAGGTATCGTCGCTCTTGGTGGTGGTGGTGGTGGCTCGCGTGAAATATTGGGCGAGGGTCCAGCAGGATCAGGTAATCCAAATAATGCGGGCCAGAGCGGTGGAAGTGGCGGCGGTGCCTCCTACAGCGCTTCTGGTGGTACAGGCACAGCGGGTCAGGGTTTCGCTGGCGGTACTCAATCCGGCGGCCCTTCTTCGCACGGTGGTGCTGGTGGTGGTGGTGCTGCCGCCGTAGGTGCAAATGTTCCTTCCGGAACTCAGAACGGAACGGCTGGTGGGGAAGGGATAGCATCCCTGATAACAGGTTCCTCTTTGACTCGCGGCGGTGGCGGCGGCGGCGGCGCTGGTACCTCTTCCGGCTCCGAAGCCGTTGGTACTGCGACAGGCGGTGGAGGTGGGGCAGGCGGCGGCGGAAACGGAAGCACAACTTCCGCGACCAACGGCTTCGCAGGCACAGCCAACACGGGTGGCGGTGGTGGCGGTGGCGGCGGACGAGGACCCGATAACACAACGGGCGGCACTGGTGGCTCTGGTGTCGTCATCGTGCGCTACAAGACCGACGGCTCCGACGGGATATCAACCTTATCGACCGGTGGTACGATCACCACCTGGGGCATCTACACGATCCACACGTTCAACACGGATGGTACCTTCGTCAGTGTCAGTTCGTCTCCGCTAAACTCCAGTGGCAATGTGTTGACCAACGACACGGATGTGGATAGCGGTGACACCAAGACGGTCAGTGGCGTCGCCGCTGGGGTCGTTGGTTCCGCATCGTCGAACGTTGGTTCGAATGTCACAGGTTCCTACGGTTCGATTACGATCGCTGCGAATGGTGGTTATACCTATACTGCGGATACTAGCAACGCAGCTTACCGTGCGTTGCGAACCGCGAGCGATACGATCAATGATGTCTTCACGTACACGATGTCCGATACGGCGGGATTGACGAGCACCACGCAACTCACCATCACCCTTCAAGGGACTAATGATGCCCCCGTTGCTGTTGCCGATACCGCGACAGCCGTCGAAGCAGGTGGAACTGCCAACGGCACAGCAGGCACGAACCCCACCGGCAACGTACTGACCAACGACACCGATGTCGATACCGGCGATACCAAGACCGTCCGCGGTGTAGCAGCCGGAGTGGTAGGTAGCGCCGCGACCAACGTAGGTTCGGCGGTAGTCGGTACTTTCGGGTCGATCAACATCTCGTCGACCGGTGCTTATACGTACACAGTTGATAACAGCAATGCGACGGTACAAGCTCTTCGCACAACCGCGAATACGATCACCGATGTCTTTACGTACACGGTGACCGATACAGGTGGCCTGACCAGCACAACGCAAATCACGGTGACGATCCAAGGTACTAACGATGCGCCGACAGCGGTTTCGGATGCAGCAACAGCCATCGAAGCAGGCGGCGTTGCGAATGGAACGGCGGGCACCAATCCAACTGGCAACGTATTGACCAACGAAACGGATGTTGATTCGGGCGATACCAAGGTTGTCAGCGGTGTCGTCGCAGGGACATCGGCTAGCGTCTCAGGCTCAGTGGGGATTGGCGTTACCGGCACTTTCGGTTCGATCAACATTGCGGCTAACGGTGCTTATGCGTACACCGTTGACAACAACAACTCTACCATTCAAGCCCTCAACGTCGGTCAGTCGCTGCAAGACGTCTTCACCTACACCATGCAAGACTCGGGTGGTCTGACCAGTACCTCGCAAATCACGGTCACCATCCAAGGTGCCAATGATGCGCCGACGATCACCAGCAATGGTGGAGCGTCGACGGCATCGATTTCGATGGCTGAGAACATCACGGGAGTCACGACGGTCATTGGCAACGACGTCGACGCTGGCACCACGTTGACTTATACGATCTCCGGCGGCGCTGACTCATCCAAATTCGCCATTCATAGTACATCGGGCGTATTGACCTTCATCGCCGCTCCCGACTTCGAGAATGCAACCGACGTCGGTGCGAATAATGTCTACGACGTCAACATCACCGTCAGCGACGGATCGCTCTCGACCCTCCAAGCCATCGCCGTCACGATCACGGACGTCTCGAACTTCTTGGTTGTCACAACATCCACCGACAACAACGACAGCGGTATCGCAACAGGTGCGGCATACAACATCGAATGGCTGAACGCGAACAAGGGAGCCGACGCCTCAATCAGTCTGCGTGAGGCGATCTTTGCGGCGAACAATACCACTGGCACCGATACCGTCAATTTCAAGATATTGACCAGCGATAGCAATTTCAACAATACAGGGGGCGGTGAATATACGCTCCGTCTAGGCTCGGCATTGCCAACAATTACCGATGCGATCGTTCTCGACGCAACCACGCAAGTTGGATATGTCGGTAGTCCCATCATCGAATTGGACGGTCGCAACGCGGGCGCTAACGTCGACGGGTTAACATTGGGGGCTGGCAGCAGTGGCAGTACCATTCGCGGTTTTGCTATCAATCGATTTGCAGGCGACGGCATTCAAATCGACTCCAACAACAATACAATCGCAGGCAATCTAATCGGCTTGCGGCCCGACGCTTCACAAGTCCTGGGCAGCTCTGTCGCTTGGTGGCAAGGCGAAAATAATGCATTGGATTCCGTAGGCGCCAACTCCGGTACACTCGTCAATGGTGCGACCTATGCTGCCGGAAAGATCGGACAAGCCTTTTCGTTCGATGGCGTTGACGACTATGTCAGCGTTCCCGATGCGACTTCCCTCGAGGTATCCAAGCAACTGACCATCGAAGCTTGGATCAATCCAACCAGCGTGACGGGTTACCGTCAGATTTTGAGCAAGTTTGGTTCCAATGGACAATGGTCTTATCAACTAGGAATGGCAAGCGGAAAGCTGCGTATCGATCTGAGCGGCGATGGGAGCAGCTACTCTTACCTAGAATCTTCTGCGGGCGCAATCAGCACAGGCACTTGGCAACATGTCGCCATGACCTTCGACAGCGGTGTGGTAAAATTGTTTGTTAACGGGACTCAAGTTGCAACGACAACGATGGGATTCACGTCGATCCACGGAGGTGGCACGACCAACATCAACCTTGGACGCGACCCCGCAGGCATTCAATACTATTCAGGTTTAATCGACGATGCTGCGATCTACAACCGGGCTCTTAGCGTAACTGAGATCGCTTCGAACTACACCTTGGAGAATGCTGGACAAACCGTCGAGAGATCGAGTCTGACCGCTTGGTTGAGGGCTGATGGCGGATCGATCACGGATGCCGTCGACGCTCGTGCGTTCACAAACAGCGGAGTGACGTTGGGAACAGGTCGCGTCGGCCAAGCGATGTCGTTTAATGGCAGCGCAAGTTTAACCGCAACCAACGTCGACGAGTTCAATACAAACCAATTCACGTACGGATTTTGGTTCAATCGCAGCGATACATCCGGGTATGAGAATATGATTGGACGTCAGTTTAGCAATGGACATGGTTGGACTGTACATCTAAATCCGACGGGCAACGTAGTAATTCGCATCGACACCTCGAGCGCAGCCAACCAACAAATCACCAGCTCGTTAAACGGACTGGACGACGCAAACTGGCATTTCGCTGCAGTGACGTTGGATTCAGTCACTCGGCAGACGACACTGTCTATCGACGGAGGCACGGCTACAACGGGTACGTTTGCAGGTGACTTTACCGTGCCGACCGGCGGGACGTTTTCGATTGGCGGAGATTGTGTTAGTGCAGGGCGGTACGGTGGAAAACTTGACGAGGTGCAGATATTCAATCGAGTTCTTTCGGCCAGCGATATCACCGACCTCTACACCACTTACTCGGGAACCGCAAATGCACTTGGGAATGTCGCGTCGGGGGTGAATGTCAACACCGGTTCCGGTAACTTGATCGGTGGTGTGGTTGCTGCGGATCGCAACGTCATCAGCAATAATACGACCGCCGGAGTGCGAGTCGGTGGTAGCTCTGGCGCAAATACTCTTGTTCGAGGCAACTACATCGGCACCGACACGAGCGGAACACTCGACTTTGGCAATACAGCTCAAGGTGTGGTGGTGACCACGACTGCGTCAGGGATTCAAATCGGCGGAACCGCAACTGGCGCGGGCAATGTCATTAGCGGCAACAACAGCTACGGGATCGATGTCGCTGGTGGTACCGGAG
>JBIKLJ010000403.1:0-2849 GCA_044359895.1 Pirellula sp. | reverse complement strand
GCGGAAAGAACGGCTTGCAGATTGGAAACGGAGTAGTGCTCATCTTTCCCTCCGAGAATGCGAATCACAGTTGCCCTTGATACGCCACTGCGGCGAGCAAGATCGGAAATCGACATCTCGAGTTCGTTAATGCGGTTTTGTAGAATCGTAGAAAGCGACATGGGTTGGCAATCGAATGGGACTTCAAGTGAGAGACCGAAAGAACGGACCACACTGATATTGTTGCATATGTGGAACAAAAGGCAAGTGAAGTTTTCCGGAAAGACTCGCGGGTTTTGATGCGTAAGATCTTGCGGGTAAATGCCTTGCGTAGAATCTAGGTGTCTCGCGAGCGGTTTGAAAAGAGTTCGGTTCGCTCATCACCGACTGGATCGTTTTCACATCGGCCCCAGCGTGGATCAGCCATGTTGCACACGTATGGCGGAGCGCGACATAGACTCCTGGCACGTCGAGCGTCTTCGTGGCCAAGAAACAAAAATAGAGATTTTTGATCGTGGCTATGAAGTCGATGTATCGATCCTACATGGAAGCTTGTTTCGTCGTCAGCCAGTAGTAAACGCAGGTAACTTTGGGATCAAGTCTTTCTGGCCGGTCCAAAGCGATTTGGCTATCTACAATCGCGCATTCGGTGAACTGAGGATCAATGCAAAGTCCCCCAAGGAAAAAGCGTTGTATTGCCGACTCGTGGGAAAACACCTTTTCGGAAGCGAGGATTGTTTTCCGACTGGAGTAAAGTACTCGCTGGAACCACTACGTGATTTTGGGTTCGACGCGCTAGCACCCGGTGATATCGACGGCATTCGTGATGTGAAACTGGTGGAGTTATGCTTGGGTGACCCAGATGAACGCTATGGTGTCATCGAGACATCCCCGAAAAGCGAAATCGCCTGAGTTTCAAGGAAATGCAGGGGCGACGACGGGGATGATGTTGCGTTGAGCTTCGGCCGCTAAATGGAATCAAATTGACTTGTACGGCAATATGCCGTACAATTGAGCGAATCAAGGAGCAAATGATGGCAACGGCAAATAGCACCTCAAAGTCAGCTCGAATTGAAACGCGAGTGTCTCAAGAGCAGAAAGAACTCATCGAGCGGGCTGCCGCCTTCAGTGGTAGGACCGTTTCCGAATTTGTGCTTACTCATGTTGAAGTCGCTGCTAAGAAGGTGATCGACGAGCATGAGAAACTGCACTTAGACCAAGCGCAAAGCAGGATACTTGTCGACGCTTTATTGGCTCCCAAGAAGCCAAACAAGAAGTTGAAGCTTGCTATGGAGGAGTATCGCAAGCAGGTCGATAGCCGATGAAAGACTACGTTTGTGAGCCGCTTGGCAATCACCACCATCGAACGCAATTCGATTGCGGCGTATCAGTTCTCAACGATTATCTCGCCAAATATGCGAAGCAAGATGTTAAGCGAAAGGCGTCGGCAGTATTTGTTCTGGTTGAGCGCGAACAGCCGAAGCGAGTGATCGGGTATTATACTCTGTGCGCGACGTCGGTAGCCCTTGCTGAGCTACCCGAAGAGCTCACCGGGAAACTTCCGCGCTATCCCGAAATCCCCGCAATCTTGGTTGGACGACTGGCACGAGACGTGACTTATCCTGGCGCTGGATCGCTACTTTTGTCCGACGCAATCACACGGTGTGTCCGAGTAGCAAGTGAGATCGCGGCAAGCCTGATCGTTGTCGATTCCAAAGGTGAAGCCGCAACGCGTTTCTATGAGAAGTTCGGGTTTATCTCGCTACCGAATTTATCTGACCGAATGTTTCTTCCAATGCAGACGGCAGAGAAACTTTGAGTGTTCGCGGAGTATCTAACATCCGCCATGTTGCAGCAATTACTACCCTGTTTTTCTTACAAGATCAAGTTGAGTTTTGAGGGGGAGATCCACTACACTTATCTTCGCGTTACTCCTTCGCGTCTTTGCGCCTTCGCGTGAGTTTGGTCGAGGGTTATTGGCCAGCTATCGCGCAGCCTTTCACGACAGAGGCTGTCGTGCCACGATGGGGCCGCAATGTAGAGCAGTTGTCCCCAACTGCTCTCGCCAGGAGCCGGAACGATTGAGACAATCGTTCTACAATTAGTTGGTCGCTACGCTCGAGCAGGATCGCGGTCGGGATCTTTAGCAAGATCCACTACCATTCTCTTCGCGTTACTCCTTCGCGTCTTCGCGCCTTCGCGTGAGTTTGGTCGGGAGGCTATCCCCCTCTAACGAACGTACCTATCGCAACGACGCGACATCTAAAGGAACATTTATTCGTCCTCATCACGCCGCAACCAAGGCTCGCAATTCCGATTCCGCATTGAGTATCATCTTCGTCGACAATCGAAAATTGGGTTTGGGTGAGCCAGATGACTTCCATGCAAATCGCCGCCACAGCGCGAGCACCGCAGGACCGTTCGCTATTGCGTCGAGTCTTTGAATAAGATCATGTCCGTAGGCCAGAAGAGCCGTTGCCTCGCCATTGTCGGAAACAATTGCTTCTGCGCGCGATTCGTCAAGCTTTGCACCGGTGTCGATGCCGAGTTGCAAAATAGAGTGTATTTGCATTCTCAGGGCACGTTTCTTGTCGGCCGTGCTTAGCGACTTGGTTTTGAGATTCGGTGCGTCAATCATCCAACTGCACATCGGGCAAAAGCAATGTGCGTCGGGTGAGAATCTAATTTTGCCCGGGTTTGCAATGAGGTCGAAGGAGTTTTCGAGATACGTCGAAAAAAAATTTGCAAAGACAGGGATGTTTGTCTTATCGACCCGTGCGGCTTCAGGAATATTCAGATAGTGTTTGTCAATCCAGTCAGCAGCGGCCAGCGGCAACGTGGAATACTGGTGGGCTGTTTGGAAGGAGAGC
>JBIKLJ010000174.1:0-10416 GCA_044359895.1 Pirellula sp. | reverse complement strand
GCAATTTTATATTGCTAAATCGACCAATCTTTCTTTGTGTCTTCGTGTCTTTGTGTGCGATTTTCCGGTGCGTGTAGGAAATCAATTGGCTATACGCTTGATCCCGTTCGTCCCCCCGATCAAAAGTGTCTCGCACGGAGGCACAAAGGCACGAAGATCAAGTGGCAATGAAGCTGAAAAGAGAATCGATTCAAGAACGGCAATTTTATATTGCTAAATCGACCAATCTTTCTTTGTGTCTTCGTGTCTTTGTGTGCGATTTTCCGGTGCGTGTAGGAAATCAATTGGCTATACGCTTGATCCCGTTTTTCAGTAGCTCCTCGCCGAAGTTGATCAGCAATCCAAGTCGCATGTTGGAAAGCTTGAGATAGGTCAGCAGTTGCTTGGCGTGGACTGGAGCGAGCGTTTCGACCGATTTGAGTTCAACGATAAAACATTCGCTGATTACTAGATCAGCCCGGAATCCTACCTCGAAGCAAACGCCCTCGAAGATGATCGGAATATCTTTCTCACGCTCGACTCGATATCCCCGTTCGATGAGCTTTTTCGCGAGCAAGACAGAATAGACACTTTCGAGTAAACCTGGCCCGAGAGCAATATGCAGTTTGATCGCAGCATCAACTACATCTTTGGCGATCTGTTCCAATTCTTCAGGGATTGGGGGGCGCATTTTCTAGTTCTCGCACGAAGTAACAAAGGCACGAAGTGGGCAAATTCAATATGTGCTGAAACAAGATTCAAACCAAGGATTTTGTGATTGTCTTGAAGAGTTCTTTCTTTGTGTCTTTGTGCCTTTGTGAGAGCATCTGACGATCGCGTCTAAATCGCCTTGAACTGGGCTGGACGTTTCAAAGGACCTCAAGATCTCAAAGAGACACAGGATTTGTTCGGGCTGTTCGTGCACACCCATTTGGGTGGAAAGCCAATGGGCTGCAATGGATTGCGGTCGCCAACCCCTTTTGTCGACAGGTCAACGCACGAATTCAAATTGCAACTACCCATCCGAACACATGCTGTGTCCCATAAGGTCTAGAGCGAACATTCGGAAACGGCAGAGGATGCGCCTTGTGGGGCTCACCCGCGGTTCAGTGGAATTTGACTGAACCTACGGGAATAAGTTTGCCCTAGACTTGGCTTAGGAATCTGCTTCGACTTCCTCTTCTTCTGCTTCCCCTTCTTCCGGTTTTCCTTCCGGACCGGAGTATCCGCCGGCTGCGACAATCGCATCGCGAATTTCGCTTGCGACCTGCTTGTTTTCAACCAGATAGTTCCTCGCCTTTTCTTTGCCCTGGCCGATGTAGGTCTCGCCGTACTTGAACCAGGCGCCGCTTCGATTGATGATCTTATGAGCCGTGCCCAAGTCTAACAAATCGCCTTCGAAGCTGATGCCACAGGTGTGCATCATGTCGAATTCGGCAACTCGGAATGGAGGCGCTACCTTGTTCTTGACGATCTTTGTCTTGACGCGTTGTCCGACGATATCTTCGCCGTCTTTCAATTGCCCGATCCGTCGAACGTCGATTCGGCAAGAAGCATAAAACTTCAAAGCTCGACCACCAGGTGTTGTCTCTGGCGAGCCGTAGGACATGCCACCAATCTTGTCCCGAATCTGGTTGATGAAGATGACCGATGTCTTGCTCTTGGCAATCGCTCCAGTCAACTTTCGCATCGATTGACTCATCAATCGCGCTTGGAGACCAATGTGAGTGTCGCCAATTTCCCCTTCCAATTCCTGCTTGGGAACAAGTGCAGCCACCGAGTCAATCACGATGACATCCACCGCATTGCTCTTCACAAGCATCTCGGTAATCTGCATCGCTTCTTCGCCGCTACTGGGTTGACTTACCAAAAGCGAATGCAATTCCACCCCAAGCTTTTTTCCCCAGCTTGGATCAAAAGCGTGTTCCGCATCGATGATCGCTGCAATCCCGCCAGCTTTTTGAGCTTGGGCGCAAATATGCAATGCAATGGTCGTTTTACCACTGGATTCAGGACCAAAGATCTCGATGATCCGCCCGCGTGGAACCCCCATTCCACCTAATGCCATGTCCAGCGAAAGCGATCCGGTGCTGATCCCTTCGATCTTCAATTGAGCTTCGCCGCCAAGAGGCATGATCGAGCCTTCACCAAACTGCTTCTCAATCTGCTGAAGCGTTGTTTTCAGCCCCGGTTCTCGTTTCAAAATATTCTCGAGACCGGTTATCCGCTCGGCTGGCGGGGCGTTCTTATCTGCCTTTTTCTTGCCTGTTGACTTGCTGGATGATGCTGCCATTCCGAAAATTCCCTTTTGCTGAATAAAGCTGAAAGATGCTGGTTCTAAAGAAACATATTGGTTGACTTGCAGAAGTTTGAATTCAACAACTACGATGCTAACGCATTCCGGTGCCGGCTACAACAATGCTCGCCAATTCGTTACTTAAGTTTTCGACACCGCTTGGACACGTTTGGTCACTCCCCCAGAAAATCTTTGGATCCACCGAAAATCTAAGAAAACACAACTTTTGCCAGCATTCATGTCGGGGTTGCCGCCAAAGCCTCCTGTCTGTTACCCTGAGAAGTTGTCCAAATTGCTGGCGGCTTCTTTACGAAGACAGCCAGCCTTCGATGGAAAACGAATGGACGGAAAATCGACAAGCCACTGAAACTCGACTAGCCAAGGACGGCTTTTACATGAATATGCGACTTCCATCACGGCGGAATGGAGCAAGCGCAACTGCCAAGCGGCGACGTTTGGCGCGTGGGGCGGACATTCTGACCCAAGCTGCAAATTCGATTCAAATGCTCGCAGAATCGATCGACGAAGATTTCCTAGTTGCCGTCGATAAGCTCCTTGCGATGCAGGGATGCTTGATTGTGTCTGGAATTGGCAAAGCAGGTCTGATCGGAAAAAAGCTAGCCGCAACCTTTGCCTCGACCGGCACTCGAGCTCATTTCCTACACCCATCGGAAGCGGTTCATGGCGACCTGGGGTGCGTCGGGCCCTTGGATGTGGTCTTGATGTTGTCCAATAGTGGAGCGACGGAAGAAATCGTTCGAATTCTGCCCTTCATGATCCGAAAATCCGCGGGCGTGATTGCAATCACCAGCGGCGCCAATAGTCCTTTGGCACGGCAGGCGGATATCGCTCTGATATTGCCCCCATGCCGCGAAGCCTGCTTGCATAATCTTGCCCCCAGCACCAGCACAACCGCCATGATGGCCATTGGCGATGCGCTCGCCTTGGTCGTTAGCGAGGCTCGAGGTTTCGGTGTGGAAGAGTTCGCTGAATTGCATCCAGGTGGATCGCTTGGCAAACGCCTGGCTTCTGTGGATGAAGTGATGCGTTCGGTTCAAGAGTGTCGAATCGCCTCCAGCAAGGTATCCATTCGTGCGATGTTGGTCGATGCCGCGAAGCCTGGCAGAAGATCCGGGGCGACCATGCTGGTGGACGATCAGCAACGTCTCGAGGGTATCTTTACCGACAGCGATCTCGCACGATTGCTGGAACAACGCCGTGATTGCGACTTGGACACCTGCGTCGCTGACTTGATGACAAAAAGCTTTTCGGCAATTCAGTCCGGAGCTCGACTCACGGATGCCATCGACATCATGGTACAACGTAAAATCAGCGAACTGCCTGTGGTAGATGCAGAGGACCATCCGATGGGACTCATCGATATCACCGACGTCTTAGGACTGGACCATGAACTAACACGCGATGCCACCGGTCGCCCTGGAAGCGATCTCGCCCCGTCCACCAAGAACGATTGGTCCAACGTCCCTTCGTCGCTGAGGCTTTTCGGCTCTGACGCCTTTCGAGAGGAATCCTAATGGCTCCGCGCGATACCGAGATTGCAAAACCGATTCGATTGATCCTGTCGGATGTGGACGGGGTTCTGACGGATGGAAACATCACCATCGATAACGCAGGTATCGAGAGCAAGTCGTTTTACGTCCGTGACGGGCATGCCATCAAGTTATGGTGCAAAGCCGGTTTCCAATTCGGTCTATTGACCGCCCGCAATTCGCAAATCGTAAAATTGCGAGCTGCCGAACTCGGAATCACCTTGGTCCGCCAAGGCTTTCAAGAAAAACTGCCAGCAGCTCGCGAGATGATCCAACAAGCCGGCGTCGAAATGCACGAAGTGTGCTATATCGGTGACGATCTTCCAGACATGCCCGTCATGCACGAAGTGGGCTTGAGCGCAACCGTCGCAGACGGCGCACCTGAAGTAAAACATGCTGCCAAATGGACCATGAACGCCAACGGTGGTCGCGGCGCAGTACGAGAACTGATTGAACGATTGCTCAAAGCAAAAGGTCGATGGGAGGACTTCGTACCCAATCGATTCTCATAATGTTTCTTCGTGATTATCTTCGCATACTTGTTCCATTGCTTGTTCTGTTCGGTGCGTACCTGGGCATCGCTGTCCCATTTCTTGAGCCCGCAGCATCCGAACAAAAAAGAGCGGTCGTAAACGCTCCTGCAACCATCCATCGCACGGAATGGTGGGAGGCACTCTTCGCGGAAGGGGATTGGCAACGTTCCTCGCCTCGTGTCGTTAAGACGGAAAATGCGATTCTTTTATTTCAATCACGCGAGCAAAAGACAAAGACCCGTTGGCATTTCAAACCGTTGACGATCATCATCCCCCAAGGGGACGCCGAATCGACCAAGCGAGCGATCGTGATCAAGAATTCGAATGGTGCAGAAATCGAATTCAAGTCAGAAGTCGAATGGAGCAAAGACCTTCCCCCCGTCGAGACAGGACAATTGATGGGAGCCATCACCATCAACTCGCCACCTAGCGAACCGGGTAAGAACGATGGAATGTCTATTGAAACCAAAGACGTTCGTATCAACAAACGGCAGATTTGGACGGACCAAGCTATCGATATGAAACTGGGGAATTCCCGCATCGAAGGGCGCATGCTTGCCATCTATCTAGACAAGGATCTGCTCACTTCCGACGAATCCAACAAGGAACGTCATACGCCCTTCAATGGCCTGGACTACCTGGATCTATTCTATGTGGACCGCGTTAAGGTAGAGCTCGATCCAGGTGGACTCTGGCCAAGCGATAAGATCCCAGACATTCGGTCGCGACCCGCGTATGCAACTCTCAAATGCAAGGGATCATTCAAGTTTGAATTTCATCAATCGCAAGCCATCCTTCAAAACGGCGTGCACATGGAGCACCTTGTTCAAGGGCTCCCGCCGGATACATTTGATTGCCACGAATTGCGTCTGAACGTAGGTTGGGACGGTTCCCCGAACACCAAGGCTCAAGCAAGCTCCTTGCAATCAAGCACCTCCAATTGGAAGGTCGAACGACTGGAGGCTTTCGGGGCTTCGCGGGCTGACTCCAAAGATCATTCGGGCTGGCTAAAACTGATCGCACCTGGAATGCAAGCTGAAGCCTTCGGGCAACATCTCGTGATGGACATGATCAATGGTATGATCACGCTCAGCAACAAACTGCCCGGCGTGATGGCACGTGAACCATCCCCTGTTTATCTGCGTCGCGAGTCCATTCAGGTTTGGTCGCCCGAAGTCCAGTATCTGAACCCAGATGCGATCGCAAACGCCGTCGCACCCGCTTCGAGTGGATCAAATCCTGCGCTGCCTGACATTGCAAAGACTTCTCGGTTGGGTGCGATTCAAGCGTCAGGTGCCGGAGTGGCTCAAATGGAAAGCCAAGGAGAATCCTGGAAGTTGTCCTGGGGGAAGCGCTTGCTCGTTCGACCAGACGCCGACAAAGATCTCTTGATAATCGAGGGAAGTGCTAACGTCAGCAATCCAGCTCAAGGTCGGTTCATGGCAGAACAGCTTTACCTTTGGATGACACCTACTTCCCCCCAACGAGCGGCCGAACTCGCATCGCTCTATCCGTCCGGAAACGTGCCTCAATTGCTGCCGGACCGCATGAGCGCTGAAGGCGATGTCGTTGTCAATTCACCGCAACTGCGGGCTCAAGTTCAAACCCTGCAGGTTTGGTTCTCTTTTCCATCGCCAATTCAAAGCTCCACGATTGCGACTTCGCCATTATCGGGTGCTCCTTCTATCCAAACGAACTTGCTCGCATTGGGCTCACCTGCTGGACCAGGGCCAAGCCCGCTCTTACAGCCCGCCCTTCCAACCACCCAGCTCAACACTCACGCGCGCAGTAGTGGTGCTACGAAACAACCCGTGTCACCCATGAATGTTACCGCCAATTTCCTTCGAGCTCGCGTGATCACCACAGCTAGCGGAACTTTGATTGATGACTTAAACCTAGAAGGTAATTTCACCCTTACTAAAGATCAAGTTTCCGACAATTCGCCTTGGCCTTTTACCGCTACCGGTGACCGCTTGCAATTGAAACAAAATCAAAAAGAAACAACCGACATTACCGTTGTCGGCCAACCAGGCAAAGATGCCAAAATTGCAATCGGTACGGGATGGATCGTTGCTCCGGAATTAAAGTTGCTGCAAAGCGAAAATCATTTTTGGATCGATCATCCTGGCGAACTGGTCATTCCTGTTGAAGTGATGGAGCGTTCTCACTCTGCGAACCTCTCTGTAGCCACAGGCACCTCCCTGATTAGCAACCCTACGATCCAGCCGCCGTCCGGTACTCTGGGCATTTACACCCCAGGATCAGTGCCAAGCTTAGCCTCGCCGAACCAGAATCAGAACGACAAAATGAAATGGAAAGAACCACCTCGTATTCGATGGGGACAACGTATGACTTTTGATGGGCGAACCGCTCGATTCGGTGGTGGAGTGACCATTGACAGTCGATTAGAAACGGACCCTTCAACACTTTGGCATATCTCCGCTCGCTCCGACACCATGGTCATCGACATGGACCAGCCCGTCCCGCTGCGCAGTGAAGGGATCGGGGCTTCGAATACGAAACCGCAGGTTTCTGCCATTCGATTGGAAGGCAACGTGGATCTTCGTACTGTCCAAACCGATCCCAAGTTGAATCGACGATCTATAGAACAATTGAAATTGCCTCAATTGGATTTTATGGTGCCAAGCCAAACTTGGATCGGCTATGGGCCAGGTGAACTTTGGAGCCGACGAATCGGTGCCAACCCCTTGCAAGCTAGCCTTCCGGGATCCAATGATCCGCGCAGCCTGCCTCAAGAAGTCCGAGAAGAAGATCGACTTCAGTGCATCCACTTGACTTTTATGGGGCGAATGGAAGGGGCTCTTCAAACGCGGATGGCTACCTTCTACGATCGTATTGATTCGTTGATCGGACCCATTCGCGATTGGGACGACGAAGTCAATGTGCATCGCAGCGGCGAAACCTTGGGCCCCAACCAAAGCCGGTTGATTTCCGACCAGTTATCCTTGTTCGACGCGTCCAGCCTAAGCTGGAGCCAAAGTTCACAGAACGGTTCGCGCGGGGCGAACACTTCTGCATGGGAAGTCGTAGCCCAAAGCCGAGTTTCTATGTCCTCAAGAACCGATCGTGGAGATTTGACGATCGAGGCAGACCGACTCGGTTACTCGGCAGCCAAAGACATGGTTCGAATCGACCGGTCCCCTCGCCAAGCGGCCGTGATCCGCCAAGTTCTGAACGACGGCAATGCGCCGCTGGAGCTGCATGTTAGCACCGCGTCGCTCAAACTGAAAACCAACGAAATCGACATGCAAGTGACGAAGTTCGAAGGTGGTTTGCCAACCAACTTCCAATCCGCAGGACCAACGCCTGGCGGCACAGCGCCACCGGGCCCCATGACGGTTCAACCACCTCGCTCTTCCGACGGCTCGAACTCTGGCTCGATCCCCTCTCTTCGGGACTATAATAATCCTCTTCAACCTAACTCGGACCGCAATCGCCGAAAATAGGAAGCGGTAGGATGGTACGAGAATATTTTCTGCGTGGGTAACCCAACCCAAGTGCATTCCAGTACCATATCTTGCAACTTCCCCTGTTATGCTCCATCTGAAAAGCACATGTTCCAATTTATTCATGCTGCAGACATCCACCTGGATAGTCCACTACGAGGCTTAGAACGCTACGAAGGCGCGCCAGTCCAGCGAATTCGCGATGCTTCTAGAACGGCTCTCGAGAATCTAGTGTCTCTGGCGATTCAAGAGAAAGTCGCGTTTGTACTGATTGCTGGCGATTTGTATGACGGGGATTGGCGCGAATACCGAACGGGCCTTCATTTTGTGCAACAGGCAAATAAACTTCGCGATGCAAAGATCCCTCTCTACATGATTGCGGGCAATCATGATGCAGCCAACCGAATGACGAAGTCTTTGACCCTGCCAGAGAACGTCACTTTCTTCGATAGTAAAGCCGCGCATAGTGTCACTCTGGAATCGGTCAACGTCGCGATTCACGGACAAAGCTTTGAGACCGTCGCTGTGACAGAGGATTTGTCATTAGCTTACCCCATGGCCATCCCCGGTTCGTTCAACATTGGCTTGCTGCACACCTGCGGAAACGGTCGCGAAGGACACGAACGCTATGCACCATGCTCCATCGAAGGGCTCAAGTTGAAAGGCTACGACTACTGGGCGCTTGGACACGTCCACACTCGAGAAACTCTTAGCGACAAACCTTACATCGCATTCCCTGGAAATATCCAAGGCCGTCATGCCAGAGAAACGGGCCCGAAGGGCTGCTTGCTGGTCTCCGTGGATGACAAACATGCCTGCCAAGTCCAGTTTCAGCCCTTGGACGTAGTCCGATGGGAGGTCACCAATGTCGATGTCTCCGAAGCCGTTTCGTTGGATGACATTCTGGCCACCTGCTCGGCGGCCATCGAACGTGCCTATCGTGCCGCCGAAGGACGCGTGCTTGCCATGCGTCTTGTGATTTCTGGACGAACCCTTTTGCACGATACTCTTCTAGCTCAACGTCACTCCGTCACCAATGAGATTCGGTCGATCGCTACCGATGTTGGCTCCGGAGATGTATGGCTAGAAAAGATCAAGATCGAAACGGCTTCCAACCTTGTCCCTGGCTTAGACCCGGTGGTATCGGACGATGCTTTGGGTGAGATAGCTTTACTTTTCCAGCAAGCAATCAACACGCCATCCCTTCTGACGGATCTGGGACTGGATCTGGCGGATGCCTTCAAGAAATTGCCAGCGGATCTAAAGGATACGCTTGCCATCGAGAGCGATGCTTGGCATCGATCCGTTCTCGAAGAAGCTCAGTCTCGGTTGCTTGGCGAACTACAGGGAACAGAGGCAAGTCCATGAGGTTCCGAAAACTCGATTTGCTGGCCTTCGGTCACTTTACCAATGTATCGATTGATCTGTCGGCAGGGCAATTTGGATTGCATATGATCTTTGGACCGAACGAAGCTGGTAAAAGCTCATCGCTTCGCGCCTTGACGGACTTCTTGTACGGCATCCCCAACCGGACGAAGGACTCCTTTCTACATCCTTATACTAAAATGAGGATCGGTGGGACTTTAGAACGAAGCGACGGCCAGTCGCTGCAGTGTATTCGTCGCAAAGGAAATCTAGCGACGCTGCGCGATCAAGCTGATACGGCAACCATCGCAGACGCCGAATTGCAGTCCTATATCGGCAACGTGGATCGTGATTTGTTTTGCTCCATGTTTGGTATCGATCACGCTGCTTTGCGGCAAGGCGGCCAGGAAATCGCGCAAGGTGGCGGTCAACTTGGGACAACGCTCTTTTCGAGTGCATCTGGGCTCGCTGGATTGCGGGTGGTGCAATCTCGTTTTACCGACAGTATCGACCATGTTTTTAAACCCAGCGGACGCAGCGGCTCTCTGGTAGATAGTATCAATGAGTACAAAAGCAAAAAGGATCTCCAAAAAGAATCTCAAGTGTCGGCGGATGTATACAACAAGCACGTCGACAACAAAAATAATGCAGTACAAAGTCGGAACCATTTGGATCAAGAAATCTACACCAAGCAAATTGAAAAAAGCCGGTTGGAACGAATCGCTAATTCGGTTCAAGCAATCGCGAGCTGGCGTTTAGCAAAAATTCAGTTCGACGCCGTAGCGGACGCAAAGCTCCTGCCGGAAGATTTTTTGGCGACTTGCAGCAAGCTTGTCGCTGAGCTTCAAAATCTAGGACATCAAAAGAAAAGCAAAAAAGCGGATATCGAAGCCCTCGATCGCCAGCTTCAAGATATTCCGAACGCGGATCAAGTTTTGCTTCTGGCCGATCGGATCGATGCGATCAAGGTTCGGCTCGGCGAGTATCGAAAGGCAAACCTGGATTTCGGGCGGAACGAAAGCTATCAGCAACAAACCGAACGCGAGGTGCGCAGTTTATTAAAGGGCATGGGACGCAGCGACGATTGGAACGCGATCGAGCAGATGCGTATTCCAGCGGATAAGATTATTCGCATTCAATCTCTTGGCAACAAGTACGAAGGACTAGAAGCCCGTGTTGAATCGAAATCCGATGAGCTAGAAAAGCTGCGACGGGACATCGTCAAA
>JBIKLJ010000173.1:0-10420 GCA_044359895.1 Pirellula sp. | reverse complement strand
AGCCGTTCGAAGAAGTCATGGATCAGCTCAAGAAAGAAGCCAAGGTCAAAGACGACACGGAACTTTCTGCGGAACACTTGCAAGAACTGGTCAAGCGCTTCAAGAAGTTGATCAAGGACTTTACGGGCAAGGCTTTCCCAACCGATCCAATCAAGCAATTGGAAGGTGCCGTGTTCGCCGTATTTAGTTCCTGGATGAACGAACGAGCGATCTTGTATCGCCAAAAGTATCGTATCCCTGACGAATGGGGTACTGCAGTGAATGTTCAGGCCATGGTATTCGGCAACATGGGCGATGACTGTGCAACCGGTGTTGCGTTCACCCGCGATCCAGCCAACGGCGAAAACGTTTTCTACGGCGAGTATCTTGTGAATGCACAAGGTGAAGACGTCGTTGCGGGCGTTCGCACACCTTTGACAATCGCAGAGATGGCAAAGGACAAGATCATTTCGGCTGCCCACAAAGAGCTGAATGAAATTCGTAAGACGCTTGAAAAGAACTTCGGCGACGTTCAAGACTTCGAATTCACCATCGAGAAGAAGAAGCTGTTCATGCTTCAAACTCGAAATGGTAAGCGAACCGCTTTGGCCTACGTCAAGATTGCTCACGACATGGTCAAGGAAAAGCTGATGACTCCGGAGCACGCCATCAAATCGGGTGATCCGGAAGCGTTGAATCAGCTCCTTCAGCCAATTTTCGACGTGGTTGCTTATGAGAAGGCTCGTAAAGAAGGTCGCTTGATGGCCGTTGGTTTGCCAGCCGGTCCTGGTGCAGCTTCAGGTTCCGTTGTTTTCACTGCTGGTAAAGCAGAAGAACTGGCAGCCAAGGGCAAGAGCGTCGTGCTTGCACGGATCGAAACCAGCCCAGAAGATCTTCGAGGCATGATTGCATCGGACGGAATTCTTACCGCTCGCGGTGGTGTTTCCAGTCACGCTGCATTGGTTGCTCGTCAAATGGGTAAGGTTTGCGTCGCGGGAGCTGGCGATATCGAAATCGATTACCACAAGGGTACATTGAAGTGCAAGGGAGTGACTCTGAAAGAAGGGGATCACATCAGCATCAACGGCACAACCGGCGAAGTGTTCCACGGCGCGATCGCTACCGCCGATAGTGAACTCAAGCAAGTATTGGTCAACAAGACCATGAAGCCCAAGGACAGCAAAGTATTCCAATACTACGACTTCCTGATGAAGCTTGCGGACAAGTATCGTACCCTTGGCCTCCGAACCAACGCGGATCAACCCGATCAAGTTGTCAACGCGATTGCTTTTGGTGCAGAAGGAATCGGACTTTGCCGTACAGAGCATATGTTCTTTGAAGGGGATCGGATCATTGCGGTCCGTCAAATGATTTTGGCCAAGGCGGAAGAAGATCGCAAGAAAGCTCTTGCAACCTTGCTGCCTTATCAGCAAAAGGATTTCGAAGGCATTTTCCGAGCATTGGATGGATTGCCAGCTTGCATTCGTTTACTGGATCCACCATTGCATGAATTCCTTCCTCAACATGACAACAAGAAGGGTCAAGAAGAAGTCGCGAAGCAGCTCAAGACCACGGTTGCCGAAGTTGCCAAGATGGTTAGCGAACTGCACGAGTTCAATCCAATGCTGGGCTTCCGCGGTTGCCGGCTGGGTATCTTGCGTCCTGAAATCACCGAGATGCAAGCTCGAGCGATCTTCCAAGCGGCTGCGACCGTCTTGAAAGAAGGCATCAAAGTGAAGCCAGAAGTGATGGTTCCGTTGGTTGGCTTCAAGAAAGAGCTCGATTTGCAAGTTGAAATCGTGCATCGCGTTGCGGCTGAAGTGATGAAGGCAACCGGCAAGAAGTTCGCTTACACGGTTGGTACCATGATCGAAGTTCCACGCGGTGCTTTGACAGCGGATGAAATCGCGGAATCTGCCGAGTTCTTCTCGTTTGGAACGAACGACTTGACTCAGACCTGTATGGGAATGAGCCGCGATGACTCCGGATCGTTCTTGCCAGCGTACCAAAACCTAGAAATCATCAAGGCTAACCCATTTGCGTCGATCGACCGAACTGGCGTTGGTCAATTGATGAAGATTGGTGTGGACAAAGGTCGATCCACCAAGTCCGATTTGAAGATCGGCATTTGCGGTGAGCATGGTGGCGATCCATCGTCGGTTGAGTTCTGTCACATCATCGGTTTGAACTATGTCAGCTGCAGTCCATTCCGAGTGCCAATCGCTCGACTTGCAGCCGCTCAAGCTGCGATTCGTCACCCTGCTAAGCCTGCGGCTGCAAAGGTGATCAAGGACACGAAGAGCAAGACCGGCGCAACCAAGTCCAAGACTTCGGTTAAGTAAGCTGAGATAGGTCAAGCCGATTCAGCTCCGACAACAAACCGTAACGAAGGTCCCACAGGCTTTCGTTACGGTATCTGTCGCAAACCTAAGATCTGACCGCGCGGGGCAAGGCCCTGAACTTCGATAGGTGATTCCAGACGGTGAACGGCTACGTTACCGGCTAGATCGTAGGCCTCCAGCTTCAAATAAATAGTAGGAGGCAAACTTGGGTCGGCGGGCCAAACGTAGCGACCTTGGTTTCGAACGCCCGAAGCGATCACATTCCATGGCCCTTCTGGCGTTTCGGAATAGGACAGGACGATTGGCCGTTCTGGCAAGTATTCGTCCGCGGCTCGGTATTCTATGACCAGCGAGCCCGATTCTTTACCCTTGCCGTAAAGCGCGCTAGTGATTCGGGCTTGAGGCGATACAGTGTCCACGTGGATCCATGCATCTGCGTTGTCGCCATTGCGAGGTCGATTGGAGGCTAGTCCGTTGGCACCAACGATGATCATTCGGAATCCAAACAAACCTTCCGTTTCCACTTGGATATCGAAAGGGCTGGTGCGATCTGGGTCTTCACCCCAGACTTGCCAGGTAAGTCCTTCATCCGTGGTTCCCCATAACTCGACAGCCGCAACTGGTGAATCAGGATCGTTCTCGACGGCGTATTCCAGGCTAAATGCTTTCGCTCTGCTGAACAAAGGCTTGATGTTATTGCGGAAAGATGTTTGCCCCGGAATTCGCTCGACGGGTCGATCTTCGCGCGCGGGTACGGGACCGCCAAGTAGTTCCGCAGGTCCCATCGGCAGGTAATTCGGGTCTTGGTCCCCGATCAAGAGGGATTGGTTGGGTTGGTCGGCGCGACTGGATGTGAGACTTAATTGTCTGCGGTCAAGTGCTCGCTGGAACTCTTCGTCCGTCATCAGTTTCGTTTTTGAGTTCACGGTAGCAGGCGCCCCCATCGACGAACGTCCCGAAGGCGAGTCGTTATCGGCAGTACTTTTGTTCGCGGAAGTCGCGTTGAGGATTCCGGACTTCAAGATTTGTTCTTGGGTGTATTGGTTCTGCTGAACTAATTGTTCAATCAGTTGTTGTTGACGTTCAACGACCGCGGTAGCAAAGTTAGATTCTGTAGAGGCTGGTTGTCTCTTGCCGGGTCCGCCCAGCACCTCAATTTTGAGCATGTCTTGCCTTGATGTGTCCAGTGAGGGCAGTGCGATTCCGGAGCCAATGGGTTTGGTGGAAGTCTCTGAACGTCCCGTATTGTTTGCAAAGCGGGGCTCACGGCTTTTGCCGCTGGCAAATTGAAGTCCCGTAGCCGCGTTTGCAGATCGGAGAAGTCTTGGTAACCGGGTGACTTCAACTTGATTTCCAGCGCGGTCTTTCGCCGTAAGTCGAACGGACATTTGTGAGACGCCAACAGGCAGTTCCCAAGATCCGGTTCCCAGCCACTCTAAAGTTTCCTGATCTTGTTGGATGTCGAAGGCAATCGATGCGGGCTCGTTCATTGACTCAGTTTGATAGGTCAATTGGACCGTCGATGCATCGAGAGCTAAGTCCGCAATCGCGAACTCTGCAAGCATGATGCCTTTAGAGTCCGTTTCGATGATTAGATTCGCTTCCGGTTTAGTCGTATCGACAACGACCACTAATGGTTCGCCTGGATTGTCAAAGGACCTGCCTTGTGAATCGAGTGTTTTTAACCGAAACAGATATTCGCCATCCACATTCGCCAAGAATTGAAACTGCTTGGTCCGAACGTCGCTACGAGAGTAAACGGTCCAGGTTTGACCACCGTTGTTCGAGGTTTCGAGAATAATCTCGCGAGGCGTTTGGCCAGTCTGTTCTATGTTGTAGGGAATGACAAAATCAGAACGAGGCCAATAGACTCGGGAGTCCTCAGTTTGGGCCTGTGTTTGCGGCGCTTGAGCGTAGACGGAGTTCGTGACAAGCAGCAACACACCCGCGAGGATAGGCTTGATGGAAATCCAGAGGTTGTCCATCAACGGGGTGCGATCGAATGCTTTGGTCCAGCAAGAACCACGACGCCATTTGCGATTTTTTCGGAGTGCAACGAATCTGATCATAGTTCAGTTATCGAATTCGAGTTTCGTCGGTGCGGCCTGCGACGCGTTCTGGCGACATGCCATCGATAAGCTGAGCGTATCGTTGATTGTCTCGATCGAAAGCTGCGAGATTCTCTTTGGTCGCGAAAAGAAAGACGCGTTTCGTATTTGGCTCGATACATCCAAATTCGCATTTTCCGTCCACAAGATCCCCAGTCTCGAAGAAGCAAACCAAGTCAAAACAGCTCAAGCACGGGGTAAACCGATCTGGCGCACTAAGCAGCTTTTGCCTCGCTCGTTCGCTCGAGCAGTGGTAGATGCGACCTCGATGGCGAACGGCATAAGCTGGCGATCCACCCACCCAAGCGGGGTTCGTGCCCAGTGATAACGACTCAATCAGTTCGACGGGGCAATGACCATCTAGACCGATTGAATCGGCAACGATGTGGGTCGGCTCGGTCGCTCGAACGGTTGATGCATCGTGAGAAGGTGGCGTTTGCGGTGCGGTTTCTCGCTGCATGTGCATTTCCGACAAATTCGAAAGTGTGAGCGAACCGCTGATTGGCCTAGCAGGAACGGGGCGATTTGCCTCCATGGCCGCCGGTGCTTCCGGAGCCATCGATGGGGCGATAGGCTCCTGAGCAAGTTGATCTGGTCTGGTCTGTTGTTCGGTTCGAGTACGAAGTGCGGGGGTTTGTTGTGCGGGAACAATGAGGGGTTGCTTGGCAACGAAGGGGTTGTCGATGACTCGTTGCGGTTTTGTCCCAGTTTGGCCTGCTTGCAATTTCGATGCGGCCTGCAAGTCCGAAGAGGGACGGGCTTGCGAATGCACAATAGGAGCAGCGTGTACAGTCATTGCGTTGTTCGCAGAACCGCTGTTCGAGGCTCCTTCGACATGAGGTGCTTGTGGGCTCCCTTCCGGCACGCCTGGACGGCTTGGTTCTATATAAGGAGCGACTTGCGTGTTGAGGCCATTAGGCGTTTGCCAGGAGGCTGCTTGGCTCTTAACCGGGGCTCCTGCTGAGCCAGCGTAGACTGGTTTTTCGGACTGGATCTGCGGAGAGTTCGCTGCCAGTTCTTTGTCCTGACGACGTTGGGTTGTTTTGGCAATCGCTTCGCGTTCGAGGGTCCAGTCCCTGTGTCGCAGCGCCAGCCTTTTGATCTTTTGGGTGTAGACCGACGGATCTTGGTCGCTAACACCCCGGTACAATTCGTCCCCGTTGGGGAACAGATAGACATCGGTTGGCCAGCGGTTCACGTTGTACTTTTCGGCCAAGTCACGGCGTCGATCCGCGTTGATTTTCACTGGGATGACGGTGGAATTGATGGCGGATACCAGCACGGGATCCTTGAACGTTTTTTTGTCGAGTAGTTTGCAGGGCGGGCAGTAGTCGCCGTAGAAATGCAAAAGCAAGATACTATTCGAGGCCGCCGCTCGATGAATCGCGCCGTCGTAATCCTCCGTCCAAGCAATTTCACGCTCCGTTGCGAAGAGGGATCCCGTGAATAAAGCCATGCATGCAAAAATGCCAAGGCATACCGCGGACCACCTCGTGAAACGCGACCTATCAAGAAACGTTTTGGATTGGATAGCTGGCATTGGATCATCCTGTTGTTGCATTTCGCACCCTGCACCAATGCAGGGAACGAACGTCTGTTTCAGTCGAATCGGTTACGATGGCGAACCAAATCGACCTTAAGTCGACAGATTCAATAAAATTTTTGGATTGTGCCACCTGGAGCGAATTTTCTCTTGACACGATGTGGGGCATGTGTGACACTTGCTCCACACGTTTGAACGGCTGACCCTAAGACCCAACGGGTCAGTGAATGTGCTATCTCACTGGAGATGGGCTTCGTTCGAATTGCTCTCGCCACTGGCGTCCTCGGCATGCAACTGATTCAGCTCGCTGGCTCGATCTTTTGCCGAAGAACTTTTTGATCGAGTTACTTCCTTCAAAAAGCGGATGTCAAAAAGCAGCCATCTGCTGGCGAAAAATGCTGATCATCACAACACTTGAGTTCAGCAAGGTCTTTACCAATTGTTTTCCTTGCGCACGATTTGGCGCGGTTTTATCTTCCGTTCTTCGACTGTTTTACCTGGTTCATTTGGGTACGACGAACGGTTAGGAATTTTGTCTCCTGTTTGTTTGGACTAGCGTTTATGCCCAAGAAGAAGCGTTTTCGATCTCGTTTTCAAGGTGATGATCAAGGTGGCTCAGGCGGAGCAGCATCAAGACCACGCGTAAAAAAACCGAGACGGCGCTACGGTTCGAATTACCAGCAAGCATTTGCTGAGCCCGAAGGTGAACCGTCCGAAGTCGCCCTAGACGAAAACGGCGATCCGATTCCAACCGAAGCAGGTGAGCCTGCAACCGAAGAACCGGGTCAAGAGTTTTTGGGGCTTTTGGAAATGCACCCGAATGGCTACGGATTCCTTCGGTCTCCAGCCAACAATTATTCACGGGAAAGAACAGATCCGTTTGTGCCGGGCACAATGATCGAAAAGTTCAAGCTTCGGCAAGGGGTGAAGATCCGTGCGTTGATGCAACAAACGCGTCGATCGCAAGGGCCTCGCGTCAAGGAAATTCTAGATGTCGAAGGAATGAAGCCAGAAGACTACATCAATGTCAAAAATTTCGATCAGCTAACCGCAATTAACCCAGAACGCTGGTTGAAGCTAGAGATTGGCGCTCAGCCAGTTACCAACCGCATTATCGACCTTCTGGCTCCTTTGGGGCGTGGTCAGCGAGCCCTTATTGTGGCTCCTCCGCGGTCTGGAAAAACCATCATGCTTCAGAATATCTCCAAGGGGATTTCGCAGAACTACCCTGAGGTAGAACTGATCGTTTTGCTGATCGATGAACGGCCGGAAGAAGTCACCGACATGCGTCGCAGCATTGTCAATGGTGAAGTGATTGCAAGTAGTCTTGACGAAGATGTGGATTCACACGTTCGACTCAGTCAGCTTGTCGTGGACCGTTGCCGGCGTCTTGCTGAGATGGGCAAAGATGTTTTCATGCTGATGGATTCGATCACTCGGTTAGCACGAGCGTTCAACAAATGGGTTGGCAACAGCGGCGCGACCATGTCGGGCGGGGTGAACATCAAGGCGATGGACATTCCTAAGAAGCTGTTTGCTACCGCTCGTTGCTTTGCAGAGGGTGGGTCGCTGACCATTGTTGGGACCGCACTGGTCGATACAGGCTCACGCATGGACGAACTCATCTTCCAAGAGTTCAAGGGAACGGGAAACATGGAACTTGTTCTGGACAAGAAGCTTGCCGACCGGCGTGTATGGCCCGCGATCGATATTTCCCAATCGGGAACTCGGCGCGAAGAACTTTTGCATGACCCAGATACCTATCACTCCGTAACGATGATTCGGCGCACCTTAAACTCGATGCATCCTGTGGAAGCGATGGAGCAACTGACAAAGCAGCTGTCCCGTTTTCAGAGCAATCAAGAGTTTCTCAAGCTGATTGCGAACGCCAAGATCCTTGATTAACGCAGGTTCTTGAGCCGCGGGCGCCAGCCGCGTTACGGTTTCCCTGCCAAATACGGTTATCGCGGCTAGCGCCCGCGGCTCATTTCGAACAAAGTGAGTGCCATCGGGCGCTAGCCGCGTCTAGGATTCCTTACACTCAATCTGGTTCAGGGCTGACGTTTCCCTGTTTGGAATTCGAACATGACACCACAAAGTGACGAACGATTTCCCAAGGAGGCTCGTGTCGTAAATCAAAGAGACTTTGATCGGGTATTTCGGTCTGGGTTGGTTGTGAGCGATGGGACTTTGGTGGTTCACTTTTGCAGGAACAATCTTCCATGCACTCGTCTTGGGCTGAGTGTTTCAAAGCGTGTGGGGAACTCCCCTATTCGCAATCTTTGGAAAAGGCATGCAAGGGAAGCGTTCCGTAAGCTTCAGGCCGATCTGCCTGTCGGCTTCGACCTCGTGGTTCGTCCTCGAAAAGGTGCGTCTCCCGATTCTTTGTTGGTCGCTCAGTCCTTTGCCAAACTTAGCCACAAGATCCAAAAACGATAAGCTCGATTTGGAGCCGTTGGATGGTCTTTTCAAATCGTTGGATGGTGCATGCATTGGACTGCACTGGCCTGCAGCCTTGAAGTAGCACTTGGTGGGATCTCGCATGGGCTGAGACGCTCGACCTTCTCGCGAAGTGTTGGTATTTGCAGTACTTAAGCACCAATCGCTGGTCTTTTTTCTTGTGGCACGGTTTTTGTTAATAGGTGGTTTCAGGACCTGAATTGAATCAGGTCTTTGTTTCCACTGTTTTCACGGAACCATGACATGAGCCAAGCAAGACCTGCTGATCCTGAGCCATTTACTACGCCCCCGCAACCACTTCTGTCGCAACCGTTTTCCACCAATGTGCAGGCGGCCGAATCGAGTCCAAAGGAAGTGTCTTTTGTCGAACGATTCATCGCAGCCTTCTTTCACGAATCGAACATCAAGTGGATGTTATTCGTTGGAGCCGCCATCGTTACGGTCAGTTCCTTGAAACTGGTGGCACAGCAATGGGATGCTTGGTCGGTCACATTCAAGTTTCTTTCGATCCTGGTTTATGTTGCTGCTGTCTATGGATTCGCCGAAGCGAGCGGGAAGCTTTTGGGGCTTCGCTCAACTTCTTCCGTCTTGAAGATGTTGACCCTGATTTTGCTTCCTATCAGTTTTTATGCTCTGCCGTGGCTTGCTACTTCTGCTTCCGAAAACGCGTTTTCTTTGTTTCCTCTGCTCGCGGTTGGTTCCGTGTTCGCAGCGTGGGTTTCGGATCGTATTTTCAAATCCTTCTTGCTTGAGCGCCAAGTCACTTTTCAGGTCGTGTATCTAGCGTTGGCAATAGCGGGCGCCATGCCGACGTTCCAGAGCGGATCACTTCTGGTGGCGTCGATCCTTTGGTTGGTCGGTACCTTGGGCATTATCAAGATCAACCGACATGTGTTTTGGTTGGTGGAACAGCATCGAAAGCCGCTCGTTTTAGGATTTCTTCCGATCCTACTTATCGGGGCTCAGATGGTTGTCTTGTTTGCAACCAAGTTGAACTGGCTTCATCAATTGGAATGGTTGGGGCTTGGATTGGTTTTATGTTCCGTTCCGATTGTGACCACAGCCCGAACGGTAGCTCAAGTTTATCAGTCGCGAACAGGCGGGCTGTTGGAAACGATTCCGCTGGATGTTGCGATCTCCGTTTTGGTTGGATTGGTGATGGCTGCCTCGGGAGTGGTTCTGTCGTTCACCGGTTTTCGTTGGACCGGACAGACTACATTCGCTGCGGTTCCGACTTGCATCGTTGCAGCCTCGTTGGCTTGGTTCGCCGCACGAGACACCAAGAATGTCGGTTTTACTTGGGTCGCTATCATTCTGATGCTGGTGGCTTATCAAGCAACCCCTACCCTGGTTTCTAGTTTTGCCAAGCAAGCCATATCCATAGCTGCCACCACTCTTTCCGAGGACCGGCTGCCCATCGCGTTCTATGGACTAACCTATGTACCATTGTTGTTGGGATGGACGGTTGCAAGCTGGGCGCTCTCGAAACTTCCCTACTTCAGCAAGCCATTGCAAATTGCTGTAACCTGCTTGACCCTTTTGTTAATGCCTTTGTCATTGACACATGTGAAAGCAGCCTTTTTGATTTCAGTAGTACACAGTTGTCTCTTTTTGGTGTATTCCAATGTTTGGAAAGACCGTCGTTATGTCATCCCGTTCTTCGCTGCATTAACGGTTGCAGTGGGTTATTGCGTACCATTCTTGAACGCGACGTTAGAAACCGCCATCGACCTACCATACATCGGTGTGAGTCTAGGTGTGTGGGGGTGCCTGCTGTTGCTTGCTCCGTTGGACTGTTGGATAAATCGGATCCCGGTTCGTGACTCGGTGTACTTGGCGTGGCCGCTAAATCGGCAAGGCAACGCCATTTCGGCAAGCATGATCTTTGGAGCAATTGCAATCATCGGGGTCGGGGTGTTCTGGTTTGGTCATTCCATGAACAACATCGGGGCGGACTTGAACGTGGGTACCATTCTCGTCGGACTTTT
>JBIKLJ010000038.1:0-32186 GCA_044359895.1 Pirellula sp. | reverse complement strand
TACATCGTAAGCGTTGGATGGGTTCTGGAAGTCGCCAGGTTGAGCGTTCACAATCACGCTGAACATCTGACTCGTTTGCAAACCACCTTGGTCTTCCACGGTGACCGTAATCATCGAAGTGCCCGATCGATTCGGAGCTGGCGTGAACGTCAAAGTTCCGTTTTGGTCGGGGGACTGATAAGTTACCGTCGGGGTCGGAATCAAGCTCGGGTTGCTGCTATTAACGCGAACCTGCAAAGTCTGAGTCTCGCCCGGCCCTGCACTGATCCCCGTCAGCGCGACATTTTGAGCCGTAGCGTTCATCGCAATGGAAAGATTGGACACTGAGTTCAGCATCGGCGGATCGTTCACGGGAGCTACGTCCCATGTCACACTACCGACGGCCTCGAAGCCGAGATTGTTTCGAACCGTGTAGGTAGATACCGCCGTGCCGAAAAAATTAACGGACGGTGTGAACACGAGTTCGGAACCGCTTGTCGCGATGCTGACCAATCCACCGGTGGATGGCTGTGAAACCGAGATGATACTGCGCGATGTCCCCGAAAGATCGAGATCGTTTGCCAGAACATTCAAGACATTCGTCGACGAATCTTCATCCACTGTCGTTTGATCATTGACCGCAATGAGGCCGTCCATAATCGTGATCAGCGCCGTCGGCAAAATCACTTCACTGGATGTTAAGAAATAAGCGAAACCCGATCCAAAAAGCGAAACACCCAAACCTGGCTGCGGAGGTGTCGGTAGCACGGGGAGGGTTGTTTCGATTTGGACTTGTCCAGCTTGAGCCGCGACAAAAGTCAAATCATTGGCTGCCAAAAAACTGGAAGCAATCGCTGAAGGAACGGAAGTCACGTCCGAAAACCCTCCGACTTCTCGCAGCACTCGTTTGCCAGGTGTCGTGCTTGTTCGGTCTTCGAAGAAGCCTTTTACGTCGCCATTGGAAAAGGCATAGGAAGGATTTACGCTGGGAGATCGATTGATTGCGGATTCGAGAACGAAAGCCGATTCCGCCGAGGCGTTTGTCGTTCCAACAGCCTGGACCTGGACCGGCATGGGGTTGGCTCCCCCGGTATTTACAAGATTATTGACAACGACGGGGTCCGGGATATCCGTGCGTGCCAGATCTTTTCGAAACATGACGTTATAACGGCTATTCACCTTGGTCGTCACGATCACATTTCCGGGACCGACATTTGGAAGAGCCTCTATTGCAGCCTGAATATTTCCCGCCGTGGCGACTCGGTCGATCTCTTGTGCTCCATCGGGAGCTGTTTCCACGACCAAGGGAATCGCAGCAGTTGTTTCGTTGCCATATTGCAGTTGAAAACTCCCTGCGAGCGCCTCATCACCGATCGTGATTAAGTTGTATTCACCCCATTGAATCTGAATATTTTCGGAGGCTGAACCACCGACGTTCGTGTAGTTGAGATCTGTATACACGCTGAAGACACCTTGGGGTGTAGGTTGCCGCAAATCCTTTGCCAAGGTTCGAACCACGAATTTTTCGCCAACATAAACGTTCGCTTGCAGAACGGAATCATTGGGGTTTGGATCGAGATTCCTTCCTGTCGAGCCGTCTGGATTAAGGGCAAAGAATTGATAAGAAAGTTCTGCAAGTTCGCCCGCCAAAACACGGCGATCCTCCAGCAACTCTAACCGGAGTTGTTTTCGTTGTGATTTTCGTTTGCGTCGCAGGTGCGATTTGCCGTTTCCATCTAGGTTCCAATGTCTTGTTAAAACCATATTACCCGCCTCATCTACTGACATAAAAAACGACGAACCAACAGACCTGCTGTGCAAAATTGCGTATGAATTTTATCCAGAATCGAAGCGAAAATGTTCGCTTTTGCCAAAAAAAGGACTTATTCGCCGATAATCGCCTGCAGTTGCAATAACCCCGCGTAGAGACGTACGTACGCTAATTCGTTGCCCGGTGCGGCAGGGGCAAATTTGCACCCGCTAAAGCCAATAATCGATTGCTCTCGACTGCAACGGCGGTACCAAGTAATCGCTGACTTTTGCCATCCGCCGTTTCGATGATGATTGCCCAATAGGGAGAGGCAACCATGGCTTGACTGGATGCTGTTTCTTCTTTCATTACCTTTGCAGCCGAATTGTCTCCAACCATAGACTTGACGCCTGGTTCGTTGGTAGAACTCGACCTGCTGCCCGTCGATTCACTTGGATTGTTTTCCGCGACACTCGTACGGTCATTTGGCTTGTTACTACCGGCCGAGAAGATGAAGGCTACGAACAAAAATAGCAAGGAGGCAACGCCCCAACTACCGCCACGATCATTCCTATGGGTAGCTTAGACGCAATGATCTCTTGTTCATCGATGGCTGATGGAACAATTGACGTGGTTGCAGCCGATTTACTTGTCGGCGCGGGTGGAAGCGTCACGGACACATCCCGACCAAGCCCTATTCTGAATCGCCAATCAGCATGTAGCCGGACCAGAGCAGTGGATGGCTTCCCGGTACGACTTCACCTGGATCGTCCGATGCATCAGTAGAAAATACTACTTCGAAAGAAGGGTTCAGCTGCTCCTCCCATAATGTCAGTACACTTCGTTGAAATGCTTCTGAGGACGACATCTCTTGATTGTTTTCGCGGTAGGCTCGAAGCATGGCTACTGTGCTGTCACCCCCCACGGGAAATCGAGACAATAAAATCTCGTTGGACCCTTGAGCGATCAACGGCATCACCAACCTGAATAGATCATCACCCGAATTTTGTCCCTGCGAAGTCATCGCATCCACACCCGGCAAAAGCAATCTCGACGGGCAAGCCCACGGCAACAGGCGCCATGTCTGCACCAACGATTTCTCCGCCGGCACATCGGTCGGAATCGGCGAAACAGCGGCTACCGCAAAACCAGAATAAGTACACACCTCCTCCGCAATCGTACGTAGGTACCGGCTCGAAGGATGGCTTCCCATCTTCGAAGCAACATCGATCAAGACGCGGTTCGATTCCATGCCGATTTCATTCTTGAGCTGTTTCGAACGGGCGACGTTCTTCGATAGAAAACCTCCCGAAACAACGTCCAAGGCTCTTTTCGTCGCCTTCTTACGCGGCACGCTGCATATCTTTGGAACTAACCCCAGGGTAGGTGAGAATACGATGCGTCGCGATGCAACTGTTGGAAGAGCGTCCACCCTATCCGACACGGGAAGCGACTCAAATGGAAAGTTCCATAGATCTCCGTCCGGGACCACAATCCAGCGTTTGGCGAGTTGAAGCTTTGCCCAAACAGGGTCTGGAAACAACGCGTTTCTCAGTTCCATGCGTTTCCCAACCGGCCAGCCAACCAAGACGGATTGCCCCTTCGAAGAATTGGACTTCAACTGAAATAGGCTGTTTGCGTATTCCGCCATCTTGTTGCGTAACTGGTCAGGCTTTGCGACGGTCCAGGCCGTCCATGCTTTGTCTTGATACAAAAAGCCACGGAGATCGTCGCCATGAAACACAAACATTACGACCGCGTCATCCACTCGAATCTTCTTTGCAAATTCTTCGGGATCATGCCGTGGCGGAAAAAGCTCGGGAACATCCAACGGCCCGATGGCTGCCGCCCATTGAAGTGATTCCTGTGCATCGGAAAGCTTGGTGACCGCATCCCATTGACGCACATCTTCTTCGTTCCAGTTTTTCACCTCCCATTTGGGATTCTGTTTCAAGGAGACCACAAGCTCTTCCAAGAGGTCCGCGTTGCGTTGCAAGGCCGGCACTTGACTACGAATTGCAGCTAAGGCATTCCCGTGCACACCAACCCAATTTGGGTCGCGCGCATGAAAGGCTAGTTGCAGATCCAGCATGCGCGACTCCAAGGCCCCCGTTTGTCGATACCGCCTAGCTAGGGCATGGTCAAATATCGACACCCATTCGGAATCGCTTGAAGTTTCTAAGGAAATGTCGATTAGTAGCCGGTCCGCAATCGACTTATCAGCGATCAACCAACACAGTTGCTCAAGCGGTTGAACTCGCCAATGGCCCGCAGCAGGCGACCGAAGCAATTGCTGTAAAACAGACTTCGCAACGTCTTCTTGAAAAACATTCTCTGAAATAAGCGATTCCGCAAGTCTGAGTTGATACAATGGCGCAGATCCAAATCCATTTGAAGGACCTCGCAGGTAAGCAATACTTTCAAGAAGCGAATTCACCCCATCGCTTGTTTTGCCTTCTAAAAACTCAATCTTGGCACGTGCGTAACGCAGCACAGCTTCCGCTCGTGGTAACGAAATTTGTTTAGGTAACAACATGGTGGTTGCAGCCGTCGAATGCTTTCGGAATCCTTCGATATCACCCATTAAGGCTGCAAGTCGCGCCCACTCCACTTGAGCACGAATGGTAACGAGCCGGCTGCGATTGTTGGCCCAGTTCGCAATCAACGGCAGTGTCTTGGCAACCATGGCGTCATGCCCATCCACAAAACCCGCCTCCGACAGATGCTCGATCGATTCAGCCAGCATGCCCATCTGTCCAGCTCGAGCGGATGCTAACGACGCATCACGAGCGCGATCCTCCGCATCGACAATCTGATTGGATTCGATCGATAGGTCAGCCAAGGCTAGCAATGCGATCGGCGTCAGCGGGTGATCCAAACCACTGCTTAGACTAAGATTCTGTTTCAGCAATCGAACCGCCTCCGGCTGCTTTTGGACACCAAGTTCCGCAAGCCCTCGGCAAATGTTCATGGCGCATGCGATCGGTTCCGACAGCCCATCAACCTTCTGGCGGAATGACTCGGCCAAGTTTTTCGTGATTGGGTTATGAGTGATCAACGGGCCCAACAAAAGATAACGGCGCCGCAACGCGATGGCCTGACACCGTAGAATCTCTAAGGCATCGATCGAAACAATCTTCCCCTCGCCACCATTCACCCCCTGCAATTCCACCAACACCTCGCTGGAAGCAATCGCGATGGGCCAGCCGTCAGGAAAGGTTCCCATTTGTGTCCCTCGAGTGTTCGGAAGCCATGTGATATCGCGTGTCCGAGTATCTGGCCGAATTGCTGCAGTAGGACTCCGCAACAACGAAAGCCAACGCATCGATCTCGTGGACAACTCCAGAGCCGCATCGTACTTGTCCAGCGCAAGACCAATCTCGCATTGCTCCCAATAGCATTCCCCCAACATGACTAAGACCGGAATGCTATCAATTCCCTTCTCGTTGTTCAGCGATCGCGACTGGGCCAAGGCTGATTCCAAGGCAGTGATGGCTTGAGCAAACTGACCATCTTCCATAAAGTCAATCGCAGCATAGTATTCAGGCCGTAGCAGGTTGGGTGCCACTAGCCCTTTGGACTTGCCTGCAGGGTTTTGAGCAAAGGCGTTACCACCAAGGCAAGCCAATGCGAGCAACAAGAGCAGTCCGAATCGTTTCGTGGTATTCACAGAAGCTTATCAACCAGAAAAAGGAAAAATCCAATCATCAACGCTTGCTCGACTTTTGACCTGAATTCGTATTATGGGCACAGAATCGACGCAAAGCCAACCGTTGAATCCTCTGAAACCGACAAAGTTTGACTCAAGAGCACGACCGGGACCGCCGATAGAACCGGTAGAGTCGCAGGCAAAAAATTGTTTGGACCCCGAGTCGAGTTGGCCCGAGTTGGCCAGCGTCAGCCCAAGGAATACGGAAATTCAGATATGACGAATTGCAAAAAACCCACTCTCGGTACATTGTTGGCCGTCGTCGTAAGCTCCTTTGGGGTATTGGCTAGCACTGGTTGCCAAGTGCAAACTGCCGGTCAAACTTTGCCTAGCCCTTGGTATTTGCACGACGACGTTCAATACTTTCCAGCGGGCCCTGAGAACAAATTGGCGAATGAAACGGCTGCACTGAAGGCCGCTCGTGAAGAGGCCAAGGCGAAGCGGTAGGCCGTCCTTTCTTGGATATCGCAATGCCGGTATGATGTGGAACTTCAATTCTTTTCATCTTGCACCGGAAGTCGGCAAACGTGCCTCATTCGCAAATCGGCCCTATCGCGGTTCACTTCCCCGAGAGAATCGAGACCAACGCGGAACTGCAAACCGCGAACCCCGATTGGGATGTTTCGCTCATCGCGGAAAAAACTGGAATTATGCAGCGGTACATTGCTGCGCCCCATGAAACCGCTTCCGACCTTGCCGTAAAAGCGTGCCACAAGCTCTTCGAAGAACATCAAATCGATCCCAAGAGCATCGATTATTTGATGCTGTGCACGCAAACCCCCGATTACCCACTGCCGACGACGGCTTGCTTGGTTCAAGACCGGATTGGCTTGAGCACCCGCTGCGGAGCGCTTGATTTCAATCTAGGTTGCTCGGGCTTCGTTTATGGCCTTTCGATGGCAAAAGGACTCATGGCAAGCGGTCAATGCAAACGCATCTTGCTGGTCACGTCGGAAACCTATTCCAAGTACATCAGCCCCGACGATCGATCGCTTCGAACGATATTCAGCGATGCCGCCGCCGCAACCTTGATTGAATCCACCGATCAAGAATGCCTTTCGGGCTTCGAATTTGGAACCGATGGCAGTGGGGCAGATACGCTGATCGTCAACGACGGCGGCGCGCGATGCTCGGCGGAAGCAATCCAGCCTAGGCATCGAAAACGATGGTCGAGTCGCCTTTATATGGATGGCCCAAGTTTAATGAGCTTCACGGTCGGAGCCATCCCACAATTGGTTCGCGACATGATGTCGAAAGCAAACCTGCAGAGCTCGGACATCCGTTATCTATTGATGCATCAAGCAACTCGAAAAATGCTGGAACAGCTTCAAGCCGCCCTGCAAGTGGATGATATGAAGCTACCTATTCGATTAGCGGATCGTGGCAACACCGTATCTTGCACCTTGCCAATCTTGATCAACGATCTGCGGAAAGAAAACGGAATCGAAGAAGGGAGCCAAAACGTGCTCGTCGGATTCGGCGTCGGCTGGTCCTGGGCCGGTTGCCTGTGGAAGGCATAGCAAAGCCATTGGACAGGATACTTCTGACGAAGGACTTTGGTTAGGTCATCGCATTGTTGCAAGTGATGGAACAACAAAGGCTGTCAGAAGCTCTACTCGAATCTGGGAATTTCGCCAAAGGAGAATACGATCACTTCTTCTCCGGTAACGGTACTGATGTCGTGGTGCATGCTTCGAATCTTAATACCTACTGCTTCATAAACGAGTGATTCCAGCATGGGTCTTGCCAGTTCGAGCAATTGCTTGCGAGTTTGTTTGATGAGATCGCGACCTTTTTCGGGAGCGGCTGTTTTGCCAAGTTGCCGCTCGGCCAAAGTCAGTACGCTTCGGATACGAATGACCAGCAGGTCTTTGACAAAGTGGATTTGCACTTGGTCGGATCGCCACCCCAAGTACTCTTGTTGGAATCGAATAATCCCATCGCAGATTGCTGCTTCGCTTTCGGTTTGCGTCAGAGATTTTGATTTTCTATCACTTCGGATTCGTCGAGCCTCGTCGATGGGAAGTCGATTCTCGAGGGCCGGGGCAGATTGGTGTTTGGATGCTTTTCGCATTCGACTGCTCGTTGTGGCAGCCGGATCTACGCTAGCTAGTACAGATTTGATGTCTTCTAAAGCAACTGGTTTGGTGAGAACCAAATCGCAGCCTGCTTTCATGGCTTGGACCTTGTGACGTTCATCCTTGAGGCCTGTGATGGCAACGATCTTCGTGTGTTTAAACTGCGGGATACGGCGCAGTTGGGTCGTCAGGTCACAACCATCGATATCCGGCATCACCAGATCAATCAGCATCAAGTCTGGCAGAAAGGCGGTTGCGACGTCCAGTGCTTGAGTTCCGCCATAAGTCACGTGGGCTTGGTTTCCTAAAGCTTCTACGAGCAATCCAAGAGCGTCTGCACCATCGCGATTGTCATCGACAATAAGAACTCGAAGTGGTTTCTCGATAGTTGACATGAAGTTCAATTCGGAGGAAGTAGTTTGGGCTGGGGCAGTATTTGTTTTTGTCCGCAAACGTGAACGCGCGATCTGATGTGAGAAAAATCCATTTCTCAGGGCTCGTCTTTGGCCGGTTGATTTCTGCGAGCGGCTGGTCAATCCAAGGACGAGCGGTTTCAACGGCTCCGTCGATAATCCCTCGAAACGCGACCCGTTCTTGTCGGAGCTGTACTCGGCCGGTAGTGATTCTTGACACTTCCAAAAGATCATCGACCAAGTGCTGAAGTTGACCGATTTGCCGTTCGATGATTTCGCGAGCTTGCTTGTGCGTATGGCTTTCAGGTCCGTTGGGAAGGCCCAACAGTTGAACTGCGTTTGCAATAGGTGCCAAGGGGCTTCGAAGCTCGTGACTGAGCATCGCCAAGAACTCGTCTTTTCGTCGGTGTAAGTCCGATAGTTCTGCGGCTTGAGCGAGCATTTGTCGTTCCAGCTTCCTTCGCTCGGAGATGTCCCGGATGTTACACTGAATGACGGGATGCATTCCTTCTTCGTATTTGTTTGCGACCATTTCTACCGGATGTTTTTGACCGTGGCGATCCTCCAGTGGTAAACCTTCATATCGAATCGATCCCACCTCGTCTAACCGATGCATGGCAAAAACGCTTGCTTGTTTGTCCTTGAGAAATCCGATCTCCCAAAGTTCTTTGCCCAAGAAGTGTTCGGCGGGGTAGTCGAGCAGCGTTGTAAGAAATGGATTGACGTGCGTGATCTTTTGAGTGGTTGCATTCAGAATAAGGATCCCATCATGAGCCGCTTCGAACAGTCGTCGAAAGCGTATTTCGGAATCCTCCAGTCGCAAGTGAGCGATTCTGCTATCGGTGATATTGATATGGCTTAGGATAACGCCAGCATTCTCGGATTTCATTCTCTGCGCATGCATCGAAAACCACTCGTCCCGTCCAGGAACCGCACATGGATATTCGGTTTTGAAGTCGGATCGTTCCCCATGAAGAACCGCCTCTAGACCTTCGAGCATCAGGTGGACATCCGGTCCTCCAATTGCAATCGATTGACGGCATAGGTCCAGGTAGTTAGCGCCTACCGCGGTTGTGCTTAAAGATGCTGCATTCTCCGGTAGATCTGCTACGATAGATTGCATATAGCATGCCAACTACGCTTCACTTTCGATTCTAGTTGTAACCGCAACGGTTCGGATTGGGTGTTCACTTGAGTAAAGTAATCGTCATCGATGATGACCGAACGGTCAGACTTATGGTCCAACAAGGGCTGGAGAAGCTTGGAATTCAAGTAATCTCCGCTTCGCTGGCCCTGGACGGTCTGCGTTTGGTAGAAACCGAGCAACCGGATGCAGCATTGGTAGATGTTTGCCTGCCGGAAATGAACGGGTTTGAGCTGTTTCGAAAGATTCGAGCCTTGGATTCAAAGATTCCGATGATCTTCGTCACATCGGATATTAGCAGCGAAACGACGATCGAAGCCATGCGATTGGGGGCTTTTGACTATCTAGCCAAACCCATCAATCTCGACCAATTACGCAAGATGACCGTCAGCGCCATCGCAGCTAGGCGATTGATGGAACAGCCCGTTGTGATGCCTTTGTCGGGGAATGGCGCGAGGGGTGATCAGTTCATAGGCAGAAGCGCTTCGATGCTTGAAGTCTTTAAGTCGATTGGGCGTGTGTCCGGTTCCAATGTGACGGTTCTAATTCGTGGCGAGAGTGGCTGCGGAAAAGAACTGGTGGCGCGGGCCATTCTTCAGCACAGCGATCGACATGGCAAACCCTACACAGCTGTGAATTGCGCTGCGATTCCAGATCAACTGTTGGAAAATGAACTCTTCGGCCACGAAAAAGGCGCATTTACAGGGGCGGATCAACGCCGCAAAGGGAAGTTCGAGCAGTGCCATGGTGGTACCATCTTCCTAGATGAGGTGGGTGACATGTCGTTGCTCATTCAAGGAAAAGTATTGCGATTGATCCAAGATCAACGATTCCAGCGTCTGGGATCTAACGATGAAATTGCAACGGATGTTCGAGTGATCGCGGCTACGAATCGTAACCTCGAAGAGATGGTTAAGAAGGGAAAGTTTCGGGAAGATTTACTATATCGGTTGAACGGGTATACGATTGAGCTGCCGCCGTTGCGAGATCGCCGTGACGATATTCCTCAATTGCTCGAGTACTTCCTAAAGCGGGAGAGGCGAGAGATGGGAAAGATGTCTTTAGAAGGACTTGCCCCCGCCGCCTTGGACGCACTTATTCGCTACGATTGGCCAGGCAATGTTCGCCAATTGCAGTCGGTCATTCGTCATGCCTTGCTTCACACCACAGGCACTGTTCTCTCCCTAGAATGCTTGCCTACAATCGTCTTTGAGGGCAAAGATCGTAGCTTGGTCGAGGAAGTAACTCAGCACATGAGTGAGGTGCTCGCCCCAGCGACGATTGCTGTTCAACCAACGAGCGGCGGACGAGTCGAAGAGGCGTCAAGGCTTGCCCCTGACATTGGATCTTTTGTTGACGGGCGACTTTTGGCGGGGTCGACCGACCTTTACAACGAAACCATTGAAGAAGTGGAACGATACCTGTTTGCATGCACGCTGAGTGACACTCATGGAAATCAGTCCAAGGCTGCAGACATCCTGGGCATTACCCGTGGAAAGGTTCGAGACAGGATCGCCTATTTCGGAATCCAGCTCGAACGGGCAGTAACGATACAGAGTTGACTTAGCGTCTCGTGCTTGACGTGACCCTTCATGCAGGCTCTGTTCAGGCAGGCCTTGCTCCTGCACAGCCTGACCTTGCATCTCTTGTGTTTTAACAAGCAACCATTTCCAAAACCGTTTTCATGTGCTGGGACCTGGCTTTTCCCTCGGTGATCAACGAGGCCAAGAGCACTTGGGCGTCGGTCGCGATTCGGCGGCGGTCTTCGGCTTCCAAGGTTGACCATGACTTTCGGATAGCCACTTGCCGATCTTTCGCACTTTCTGCTCGTGCCACAATCGATACGAGTGATTTGATTTTCATACTGTTCTTCCTACGCGTAAATTGACTCCATGTGACAGCCATGCTTGCCACCTTGTTGAGTGCAGACGCAATTCATGGGCCACTTTGTCAAGACATGAATAAGGATGACAAAAAAGTGGTAGCGAAGTTCTTGCGAGGATCTATCAATTGGCGAGATCATGCAGATCGCACGCAGCAATATACGTCGAGCAGACGCGCAAGATCGCCGGTAGGTTTGGCAACAGTTGGTCGCCTTTCGACCAGTCCAGATGATCTATGTCCCGTCAGTCTCGATAGGAATCTCAACTGCATGACATTTTTGGATCCTATTTTCTTAGTGATCTGGATTTTTGATAGCTTTCCTGAACGGGCTACTAAGTTCGGCATGGTTGTTGCGTTGTCTTGCATACGTTACTCATCCGGAACTCACCCGGCGAAGCGTAAAAGGCCGCACTATCGGCTTCCGTTGATTCCTCTCGAAAGAAGTCATGATCATGTTGGGAACTATCTTGTTGATACTGTTGATTCTGATGGTGGTGGGGAGCGTACCCACGTGGCCCCATAGCCGAAATTGGGGATATTTCCCGAGCGGTGGAATCGGGCTGGTTCAGTTTGTCCACAAGGGATTCAGGAAACCAAGGGAGCACGAACACTCAGTCAGCGAAGGACGAACTGGATGTCCACTTCCGTGTGGACAAGGACAAGATGAAGCAAGAAGCAAATGCAGTTCAAGAGAACACGAAAGTTCTAATAGGGAATGAGAAAAGCGAAAGCTCGCTTCCACGATAATTATCCATTTTCAACTTTGGAGAGAGTCATGATTTGGACAACTTTTTCTACGATGATTTTCCTTTGGCTGAGCATTGTTGCATCGCACACATTGGGTGGTTTCGCCTATTTGTTTCTACTTGTGCTGACTTTGGTGATACTGATCAAAGCGGTCCAAAATGCGATGCAACAGCCTGAACTGTGCCAAGCCTTGTCGATGCGATCATAAATTGATCTAGCATTAGCCACCTGGGCTAGGCCAAATTTAGGGTGCGATTATTTCTGCCTTTGTATCGCTGGGTTTATCAAGCTCCGCCGTTCTCGGTACGCGGTCTAAGATATCTAATAGATCGCGATACGCCACCGGCTTAACAAAGTGTTCGTCGAATCCCGACTCGAGAGATTTCTGCCTCACTTCATTGCCCTCGGATCCGGTCATCGCAATCAACCGAACGGTCTGCCCCCTCGGCATAGATCGAATAGATTCGGCTAGCTCATAGCCGTTGACACCATTCATTGCTACGTCGGAAATAACGATATCAGGGAACGTCTCGACCATGGATGCGATTGCCGAGAATCCGTCTGAGGCTATTCGAACGTTCTGTCCAAGCTTTTGGAGCATCACTTGCAGGGTGTAGGCCACGATGCGTGAGTCGTCTACAACAAGAATGTCGTGCCTGCGCCGAGCAGGAACGGCAGAGCAGATGGGGCCGGATGGAGGTTCCTTCGTTGTTGTTGAGTTCGAGAGTACCCCCGGCGAAATACGACCCGTCAATCGCCCCGAAAAAACAGATGCCAGTTGCACGAGGCGATCAAGTTGACGATCGAGAATCGTTAGCATTTCCGATGAATCGGCCGACAGTCCGCTGTCCAAGCGTATTACGTCGACAGCGCATTGCATCGCGGCCGATAGGTTTCTAAGATCATGCTCCAAATCCAAAGCGGATTGTAGATTGGGAATCTTGTTCTCATTCGATTCTGTTTTTGAATCAGCATCCATCACAGCACACTTTTCCTTGGCTTTGAAGAGTCGCTCAACTGGGTTGGACGACATGGAAGCCAAGTGTTGCGGCGGCCCGCTAGACTTCCCGGTTACACCCTACCACAGCCAGGTTAGAAGCACAAACGATAGAGGGTTTTACAGATGACTTCGCTGGGGGGAACTGGACTTTTGTTTACCGGCTATGTGCACTTTGAGACACTTAGGCCATAATGTTGCGAAAGTCTCGGAAGAAAGGTGAAAGAATGCTGGTTTTGCAATCCTATTCGTTTGGTATCGGTGATCGATTTGCGCATCAAGCTAAGGCACAGCTGCGCGCCTTTGTCATGCTGCGGGACCGGATGAACCCGCGGCCGGGCATGGAGGTGGTTCCGGTTTGGAACAAATCGAATCGGGAGCATACTTTTATTGGCTCTGAACCTCAAAGCGTTTACGATTCGGGTGCTGTGGCCGTAGCCGCCCTGGATTGGAAGCTGCCATGGTATGTGGATGCGGATCATATCCAACGATCGACGGTCGATCGCTTCGTCGAGTGCTCTAATTTTTTTACCATCGATGTGGCGGACTCCATCGGAAAATCTGCCAGCGATGCAGAGGTTGCCGATTTTGTTCGTCGGCATCCGGAATTCCTACAGCCAATTGCAATTCCAGGAATTCAGGATCGGTTGCAAATTGAGCAAAGCGCTGTGGAGCGAGTTGCAAGGAAGTACTTGCTTGCAACGCGACAGGCCGCAGAGATCTATCGCTACATCGAATCTAAGAAAGGGGTGGGCGGATTTGTGCCCGAAGTCTCGATGGACGAAACGGATTCTCCTCAAACGCCCCCAGAGTTATTGATCATCTTGGCTGCGTTGGCTGACGAAGGGTGTCCGGTTCAGACGATCGCTCCCAAGTTTACGGGACGGTTCAATAAAGGAGTGGACTATGTTGGCGATCTTTTGCAATTCGAAAAGGAGTTTTTCGACGACTTAGCGGTCATTCAATTTGCGATTGGTCAGTATGGTTTGCCGAACAACCTAAAGTTAAGTGTTCACAGCGGCAGTGATAAGTTTGGTCTATATCCCATTATTCGAAAAGCCATCCATGCAACCGGTGCAGGAATCCATTTAAAGACTGCTGGTACCACTTGGCTGGAAGAAATCATTGGGCTTGCTGAAGCGGGTGGCGATGGTTTGGCTCTTGCGAAAGAAATCTATGCGTACGCGTTTGAGCACATCCATGAACTTTGCATGCCATATGCGTCTGTGATCGACATCGACCGCATGCGATTGCCTTCCATTTCGGAGGTTGCACGTTGGGATGGGCCAAAGCTTGCTAGCACCATTCGTCACGTTCCAAACGACCCCAGTTTCAATGCGAACGTCAGGCAATTGTTGCATGTGTCCTTTAAGGTGGCCGCGAAAGCGGGAAGCCGATTTACCGATTTGCTCAAGGCCAACGAAACAATCGTGGGGGCTCAGGTCACCACCAATCTTTTCGATCGCCACCTGAAGCCCTTGTTTTTGGGCTGAACGAATGGAAGCGATATTCTTGGTTCTATTTTTATCCTGACGAAACGAAAGCAAGATTGATGGAGAAAAGACAATTGGGTGCAACAGGGCTGGAGCTTCCAGTCCTTAGTTTTGGAGCTTCGTCATTGGGGGCCGAGTTTCGGAGCGTCCAAATCGATGAGGTCTTTGAAAGTGTGCGCGTGGCGTTGGAATTGGGATTGAACTTTATTGATACGTCCCCTTTTTATGGTCGAGGCATGTCCGAAGTTCTTTTGGGGATCGCCCTTCGCGATGTCCCTCGCGATCAATACACTTTATGTTCCAAGCTTGGACGGTACGACGTTGGGCATTTTGATTTTTCCGCGAAACGTGTTGTCGAAAGTGTGGACGTCAGTTTGCATCGGCTTGGTACCGACCACTTGGACATCATGCTTTGTCATGATATTGAGTTTGTGCCATTGCAGCAGATCGTGGAGGAGACATTGCCCGCGCTTCGCCGCATCCAACAATCCGGCAAAGTGCGATTCGTCGGAATCAGTGGCTACCCGATGAAGATTTTTGATGTGATAAGCTCGCAGGCAGAATTGGATTGTATTTTGTCCTACAACCAATACACGCTTCAGAACACGACCTTGGCAGACGATTTGATTCCGAAGCTGAAGGCGAAGAACATTGGCATCATGAACGGTGGGCCGTTTTCCGCAAGATTGCTTACCAACGCGACTCTGCCGGTTTGGTTCCGCGACCCAAAAAATGTGCAAGCGGCCGCCAAGGAAGCGGCTCTTTACTGTCAAAAACAAGGGGTCGACATCGCTCAACTTGCACTTCAGTTTTCCTGTGCCAACAAAGATATAACCACCACCATCGCTGGTAGTGCCAATCCGAGCAATATTCGCAAGTGGGTTCAGTGGTTGGAATCACCCGTGGATACGGCGTTGATGTCGGAAGTCATTTCGATTTTGCAGCCCGTAAAGAATGTCGGGCACTTAGAAGGCCTTCCCGAGAACAACTGAGTAGAAACAGAAAATCATGAGAGCGTTGCAACTGGAGAAACCAGAGACTTGGCGGTTCATTGATATACCGGAGCCACCGCCGCCGGACGCTGGCCAGGTTTTGGTCCGCGTTCATCGTGTGGGAGTGTGTGGTACCGACTTGGGTGGTTATTTAGGAAAGTTTCCATTCTTTTCGTACCCAAGAATTCCGGGGCACGAATTAGGAGTGGAAGTTCTTGAAGTTGGGAATGGCGTAACCAATGTCAAGCCTGGCGACCGTTGTTCCGTAGAGCCGTATTTGAATTGCCAGCAGTGCTATTCATGTCTTCGGGGACATACGAATTGCTGCGAGCATCACAAGACATTGGGAGTGATGTGCGACGGTGGGTTGACCGAGCGGATTGTGTTGCCCGCGCGCAAGTTGCATTTGGCGGCAGGTTTGACCTGGGAGCAAGCAGCCCTGGTAGAAACGTTGGCGATTGGTTGTCACGCTGTCGACCGCAGCGGAAGCAAGCAAGGCGAAAATGTCTTGTTGATCGGGGCTGGTCCTATCGGCTTGGCCGCACTCGAGTTTGTGAAGCTATCAGGCGCAAGGCCCATTGTCGCCGATATTAGTGAAACCCGACTGAAATTTGTGCGGACGAACATGGGGGTGGTGGATACCTTGTTGATTCGCAACGAACCAAGCGATGTTTTCGATTTAGAGTCGCTAACCCAGGGGCGGCGTGCGGATGTTGTCTTGGATGCAACAGGAAACCATCGCTCGATGGTGCGTGCCTTTGAGTTTGCTGCGTTTGCTGGCCGAGTCGTTTACGTTGGCATCACGCAACAGAATCTGGAGTTCGCGCATGCTCCGGTTTTTCATCGACGCGAACTGACGTTGCTTGCCAGCCGAAATGCCTTGTCGCGAGACTTCTCGCGAATCATCAGTTTGATTGAGGCCGGTAAAATCGATACGAACACATGGATCACGCACCATGCACGGTTCGAGAGCGTGCCGAGTGAATTTCCTAATTGGCTCGACCCTGATGCGGGCGTTATGAAAGCGGTCATTCACATTGGATCATGATTCAGAATACTGCGGTGATATCGTGAAAGAGCAATCGGTGGTAGTTGGGATTGGCGAAGTGCTTTGGGACATGTTTCCCGAGGGTGCTCGCTTTGGCGGTGCACCAGCGAATTTCGTATGTAGTTTTGCGGGGCTCGCCAAGGGGCGGTGGCCGGTCGCCGTGGTGAGCGCAGTAGGCGAAGATGAATTGGGGGAGAAAGCTGTTCAGTCCCTGGTGGAGCATCAAGTGGATGTGCAGCATATTTCCAGCATGCGCCAATCGACGGGGCAAGTGCATGTGCAATTGGACGACCGAGGGCATGCGTCGTACGAATTTGCAACCGAGTCCGCTTGGGATTATCTCGAGTGGTCCGATTCGTTACAAAAGTTGGCAACAAGGACGGCAGCCGTTTGTTTCGGCACCTTGGGGCAACGTCACGCAACTTCACGCGCAACGATTCGGCGTTTTGTAACCGAAACGCCTTCAAGTGCGTTGCGGATTTTTGACATCAATATTCGAAAGCCCTACATCGACAACGCGATGATTCTAGAGTCGATGCAACTGGCTAATGTTTTGAAGATGAATCAGGACGAGTTGCCGGTTTTGGCCGATCTGTACCACTTGAGCGGTTCAGATGCTTCCATGTTGAAACAGCTGCAAAGCAGGTTTTCACTTCGGTTGGTCGCGTTGACTCGTGGGGACGAGGGGGCCTTGATCGTACGAGGGGAAGATAGAAGCGATTTGCCGGGTGTCCAGACCCAAGTCGTGGACACGGTAGGCGCAGGAGACGCATTTACCGCCATGGTAGCCTTGGGATTATTGCAGGGGCTCGACCTGGACACGATCAATCGCAAAGCGTGCGAAGTCGCGTCTTTCGTGTGTATGCATAGTGGCGCGACGCCGCGAATGCCTGATTATGAGTAAATCATTCCATTTTTCGTGGGTTGCCCCATAGCTCTTTGGCGGAACGTTCGTCAAACTAACCGCCGGTGAAAATCGATAATTACAAAGGAAAGAGAAAATGCAGTCTGACGAAGAAATGGGATCGCGGTTGGATGGGTTGATCGAGGCGATTGAGGCCAAAGATAAAGAGGCCATCATGAGCTGGATTCGCGGAGAGCAATTTACGTTGGTTTCCCTGAGCAACGATGAAGATTCGTTATCTGCCATGATACTTGAAACCGAGGAGTTTCCTGCCTTGGTTGCCTTCTTGACCTCGGAGCATGCCGAGGACTTTGTCGATTCGATCGCGGATGAAATCGAAGGGGAAGAGGTTGATTTGTTCGAGGTTTCGGGCGAGGATCTCCTAGGGCCATTGGCGAAAGAATTTGGACTTTTGATCAATCCTGAATCGGATGATGCGGTCATGATTGAGCCAGCTCTTTTACAACACGAACGCGATGATGATGGCGAAGATGATGAAGATGAAGACGGTGAAGAAACCGAAGAGTAGAGCTTTTTGAAGGAACTGGACGTCTGTGTTTCGAATGCGGTTAGTAGGTTGAAGCAAGTGACTGGACTCAACCAACCCAAAGCCCCTCGTTTGGTCATTGTTACCATAGAGGGGCTGGGGACCAATCTCGTAGGCTGTTACGGCGGAGCGATCGCGCCCACGAAAAACTGGGATCGTCTTGCGTCTAAGTCTATTGTTGTAGATCAGTTTTGGGCCGATACGCTTCGGCCCGTTGATATCCTGCATTCGATTTGGTCTGGGACTCATTATGCCGCGCGTCAGCTTGGGGCCGAGCCGCAAGCCATGGACACGCCAGCCGTCCCGGTGGCGAAACAGCAAGTTGCTGTCATGGATAAGATTCTTTTGGCAACGGATGTGCTTTCTGTTTTCGAGGAATCGGAAACGGATGCATTCGGTGACTTGTTGTACTTTGAGCAAGATGCGCTAATTGGACCTGAAACTGAAGAAATGCGTGCGTCTCAGCTTGAACAGTTGTTTCAAGCTGCGTTAGGGAAGTGGTCAGCTCAGCTTCATCAGAATCCAATTCTTTGGATTCATTCTTCTGGATTAAATGGTCCTTGGGACGCACCCTATACGTATCGTCAGGTCATGTGCGATGAAGGAGATCCGGACCCGCCCGTGGGAAGGGAGCGGGCGGAGCTGCAGATCACGGAAAAAACGGACCCGGATGAGATCTTTGGGCATGCCTGTTGTGCAGGGGGGCAAGCGATCGCGATGGACGAGGCGTGGGAGATGCTGGAGGACGCGATTTCTGAGCTTGGGATTGCGGACGATTGCATGTTGATTCTGGCAGGCGTTGGTGGGTATCCGATGGGGGAACATGGATGGGTCGGCAATGGTTTGGATTCGCTCTTTGCGGAAACCATTCATTTGCCGCTCATCATTCGACCTGGCAATCGACTGGATGTAGGGCAGCGTATACCGTTTATTGTGCAGCCTCACCAGCTTCTTGAAACGATTCTGCGCTGGTTGATGCCAGATTCGGTACCGGTGGATCTCGATCTGACCGAGATCATGGATTTACCCCCAGCCGAAAGTTGGCCGATTGTTCATCAGGTTGGTTTTGCGTTATATCAAGAGCAGATGCATTTGATTGCTCCCGCTTGGAGCTATCGCTGGATGAAGACCGTTGAAGGTACAGAGGTGAGGCAGTTGTATGCGATGCCTGACGATCGGTGGCAGCAGAATGAAATTTCTCAGCGGGCAGTTGCGACGGTCGAATTGATGGAAGACCTACGGTCGCGTTGGTTGACATACTTTCAAAACCCTAGCACCATGACATTTCACGAAACGACTCGATTGCCTCAAGAGCTAACACATCCTTTCCGTTAAGAGGAATCAACCATGAATCAGGCACCTTACCTCGCAGGTGAAATTGCCCCTTTGCTCGCGACGCGAGAATTAAGCAGTCGCGAAATCACACAGTCGTTTCTAGCAAGAATGGAACGCTTGGATCCTTCAATTCGTGCATTCATTTCGTGGGATGGCGACCTTGCCATGCAAGCAGCAGCCCAAGTTGATGAACAGCGTGCGGCTGGCCAAAAATTAGGCCCATTGGCTGGTATGCCAATCTCGATCAAGGATATTCTCTGCACGACGGATGCAGATACAACGTGCGGTTCACGGATCCTGCAAAAGTACCGCTCACCCTTTGACGCACATTTGGTTACTAAGCTACGAGAATCGGGTTTGGTGATTTTGGGAAAGACCAACTTGGACGAATTCGCCATGGGCGGTTCGACGGAAACGGGTTTTATGGGACCAAGCCATAATCCTTGGGATCTAAGTCGTACCTGTGGTGGCAGTAGCGGTGGATCTGCGGCAAGTGTGGCTGCGGCGATGTCCCCGCTGTCGATTGGAACGGATACAGGTGGTTCCATTCGACAGCCAGCTGCGTTCTGCGGCGTCTGCGGCTTGAAGCCAACGTACGGTCGTGTCAGCCGTTATGGGTTGATCGCGTATGCGAGCAGTCTGGATCAGGCAGGGCCTTTTGGACATACGGTCGCCGATTTGGCGCAGCTGTTGCAGGTCATTGCTGGGCACGACAAGCGGGACTCTACCAGCTTGGATGTTCCCGTAGATGACTATGTCGGAGCTATCAATGAACCGCTTGCTTCAGTCAAAATCGGTGTGATTCGTGAACATATTGATGACCCTGGGCTGGATCCAGAAGTTCGCGAGGCCATGGTTGCCACCATCGACCAGTACCAAAAAATGGGATGTTCGATTGTCGATATCTCCTTGCCCAACACCAAGTACGCTATCGCAACCTACTACATCATTGCGCCAAGCGAAGCGAGCAGTAATCTATCTCGCTTCGACGGAGCTCATTATGGTTTTCGAGCACCTGCAAATTCCGATCAAGTGCACGCCATGGCAGCAGGTAGCAAAGCATTGTCACCTCTTGATCAGATGTACAGTCATAGTCGTTCGCAAGGGTTCGGTTCTGAGGTCAAGCGTCGAATCATGCTGGGTACTTATACGCTGAGCGAAGGTTATTTCGATGCCTATTATTTGAAGGCATTGAAAGTTCGTCGTTTGATTCGCCAGGATTATGACAAGGCATTCGGAAGCGTGGATGTTGTTTTGGGCCCCACCACTCCGACCCCAGCTTTCCGGCTGGGCGAAAAGGTCAATGATCCTGTGACGATGTACTTGGAAGATTTGTTTACGGTCGGCGCGAACTTGGCGGGAATCCCTGCATTGTCGATGCCGGTAGGGAAAACAAAGATGGGGTTGCCCATTGGTGCGCAGCTTCAGGGACCGCCGTTGGCCGAGTCGAAATTGCTGCAGATCGCTCATGCCTATCAAAAGGCCGTCGGGTTCCAACCTGAACTACCAGCTTCCGTTTGCTAGCATCGTTTGTTCTCTTGATTTGAAGAGCTGTTTTCTGGTATTGCGTTCAAGGCTGCAATCGAGGGCCGCCGTCTGGCCTTGCGATTCGGTTTTTCACGAGGGCAGAACACATGCGAAATCATTATCAGTCAAAATACTTACCCTGGATGTTTCTGGTGGTGTGCATGCATTTGGTGGGTTGCTCCATGAGCCCGAACGTGACGGGCGTTGCGCTCTACAACCAGGGGCGTTACGCGGAAGCACTTCAAGTATTTGAACAAGCCAAGCAGTCGGAGCCAACCAACGCCGATACGTACTACAACCTAGCATCGACCTATCATCGTTTAGGCAACAATGCCAAGGATAAGAAAATGCAGGAGACAGCCGAGTCACTGTACAATCAGTGCTTAGATTTGTCACCAGACCATGTGGATTGCCATCGAGCGTTAGCGGTATTGCTGGTCGATACTGGACGATCGGACAAAGCCTTTGCCTTGGTGAAGAATTGGGCGCAGCGCAATCCACGCAGTTCGGATGCCCGGGTGGAGTTGGCTCGGTTGCATCAAGAATTCAATCAGAACAAAATAGCCCAGCAATACTTGGATGAAGCTTTGGCTATGGATCCCAATAATGCCAAAGCGTGGGCTGCGCGAGGAAGAATGCGGGAGAGTTCAGGTGAATTAATGCAGGCAGTTCAAAATTATCAGCAAAGCCTGGCTATCGACTCAACTCAGCCAGAACTGTATCAGCGTATTGGAGCCCTTAATGTACGTTTGGCAAGTAGTGCTGTTTCGTCGACAGGAACAACCGTTGCGGGCGCACCTGGCCCGGATGCGCTGAGGGCAGCAGCTGGTACATCGACCAATTCTGCATCGAATGCCAATACAACCACCGAGCCGCGCCGGTAGCCGCAGGTTATTTCTAATGCTGCGGGCGCAAGCACCTGGATCTGTTCTTTCCGGACACCGAAAAGTCGGAGCGGATTAAGAATGATACCGAAACTGTCAAAGTTCTTCGCAATTTGCATCGGTGCTGAAACCGATTGCAAGCGAAGCTCAAAGCGACGAGGAGCGTAGCCACACGGCCCTGGTGACACGTCGATCGCAGTTGGTTGATCTGGTCACTGGCGAGGCAACGTTAGAGCCGTTTTGTACATGGCCTCTCAGAAGGTTGTGTCCCCAGAGAGCCCCCCACAGAGCCTTCTCCACAGAGCCTTCGTCTGTTTCACCCTACGCTATGCTTGGAATGTTTTTGCAAGTAATGAAAAGATGATTTTCCGAGCCTATGCCTAAAAATCCCGGGGGTTCGGGGGCAGAGCCCCGAACCGCGCAACTTCAAGACTTAACTTCGCGGCTGAAGTTGATTGCATGTGGACAATCCGTGCGAGTGTCTTCATCGGATCTTTTCTTACAATCGTTACGACCGTCCGAGTCGGTGCAACGCATGTCGAGGAATGACTTTGGTCTCTTGAACCTTTGGGGATACTTGCCTGAAGATACTTGGTGAGCCAAGATTTTCAGCAGCATCGAATCGTATCTGGATCGCCATTAAGCCACGACATGTCCATTTCCACAGCAACTTTTGAAACCAGTCAGTCCGAATCGGATGGCATGTTCGTTACGGACACATTGGTTTCTGGACTGGGTTTTATGTTGGTTGCGAATGTGATTCAAAGGGCCATTGGCTTTGTTCGAAATATTGCGTTGTGTCGGTTCTTAGCCGACGACCAACTAGGTCTATGGGCTCTGGCATCTAGTTTTCTGATCCTTGCGGCTCCATTTGCTGTGCTGGGATTGCCGGGCACGTTTGGTAGGCTTGTCGAGCCTTATCGGCTGAGTGGCCAATTGCGAGTGTTTTTGGGACAAGTTTCCATTGTTTCGCTTGCAGGGGTTTTGGTTTGTGTTTCGTTTCTGGTGCTCGCCCCTTCAGCCAGCAGTACACTGATCTTCGGCACGGAGCTGTCCTTGACGACGATGATGGGAGTCGCTTTGGCTTTGCTTTTAGCGATCCTGTTCAATGCGACAACCGAGTTGCTCAACGGACTTCGCAAGTCCCGGCTTGTTTCAACCATGCACACGTGCAACTCGTTGGTTTTTACAGTTACCAGTCTCACGGGCATGATGATTGCACGCGATTGGCGGGTCCTGATTGTTGCCTTTTCAGTGGCTACTTTTGCTGGTCTTATTCCAGCAGTTTCCGTTCTTCGAGAATTGACACAAAGTGAAACAACCAATGACGGTTCGATGCCTTATCGCGATATGTGGCGTCGCGTGATTCCATTTGCCATTAGTGTATGGTGCATGAATCTCTTGGTTAATCTTTTCGATGTGGTTGACCGCTACATGCTTCTCTACATGACTTCAGATTCGTCGGAGGCAGGTAGAGCGATCGTGGGCCAGTTTCATAGTGGGCGAATCATGCCGGTTTTGCTGTCCAGTGTGACGTTGATGCTGAGCGGTCTTCTGCTGCCCTATTTGGTTGCGGATTGGGAGGCAGGTCGACGTAAAGAGGTGAGTGATTCGTTGCGATTAACATTCAAATTTGCCTCGCTGTTCTTCTTTGCTTTGTCGATTGCTTCCTTGGTTGCCGCCCCTGTTTTATTCGATACGATACTTCAAGGCAAATACGACGATGGCTTGGCCATCATGCCTCAGGCGTTATTGCATTGTTGCGTGACGGGCCTTGCTTCTTTGATGCAAAACTATTTTTGGTGTATGGAGCGAGGAAGAATAGTTGGTTTCATCATAGGTATCGGTTTAGTGCTTAACGTACTTTTGAATTTGGTCTGTGTTCCCTTGTGGGGGCTGCATGGTGCGATGTTTGCGACCTCTGTTTCTGGCGCCGTTATTTTGGTCATGACGACTGTCATGATGCAACGCTGTGGAGTTCATCTCGGGTACAGTTGCCTTGGATTGGGGCTGTTGCCGTTATCGTTGCTTTTCGGCAGTATTGTGGCAGCGGCCTGGATGGCTATCGTCTTTGTTATGATTGGGCGAACGAACCGGTTGTTTTCAAAACGTGAGAAGCAAATCCTTGATGAAGTCTTTATGCCACGCTTGAGAAAGATTGGCTTTCAAAGTAAAAGCTTGTGGCCCGCCTAAGAACTTTGACCTCAACTAATTTTGTATTGGTTATATTCCCCAGAACTGCAGTAACACCTCCATGATCGCTTCACCATTCCTAAATTCGCCTATCAAAATTTGCTGTATTGGTGCTGGGTACGTTGGCGGGCCCACGATGGCCATGATTGCCAAACAATGCCCTGATATCCAAGTTCATGTCGTCGATCTGAACCAAGCGAGAATCGATCAATGGAATTCGGATGTTCTTCCCGTTTACGAGCCTGGGCTGGATGAAGTTGTCCGCGAGGCAAGGGGCCGGAATCTCACTTTCTCGTCGCGGGTCGAAACGGCTATCCGCGAATCGAATATCATTTTTATTGCCGTCAACACGCCAACCAAATCGTTTGGAATTGGGGCAGGTCGAGCTGCTAACCTAGAGTTCATCGAAAAGTGCGCACGGCAAATCGCAGAGTGCTCCACCGGTCATAAGATCGTGGTGGAAAAATCAACGCTTCCGGTGCGAACTGCGGAAGCCGTCAAACGCATTCTCAATAGTTCCGCCAAAGATGCGACCTTCGATGTATTGAGTAACCCTGAGTTTTTGGCGGAAGGGACTGCCGTTCAAGACTTGCTGCAGCCCGATCGAGTTTTGATTGGAGGCGAATCGAGCGAAGCCGTCGAACGTCTCGCTCAAGTGTACGGAAGATGGATTCCTAGAGAGAAAATTCTGACAACGAACCTTTGGAGCAGCGAGCTTTCTAAGTTGACCGCCAATGCATTTCTGGCTCAGCGAGTGTCTTCGATCAATGCGATTTCAGCATTGTGTGAAGCGACGGGAGCCGATGTCGATGAAGTGGCTAGGGCGATTGGCACTGATTCGAGAATCGGGCCAAAGTTCTTAAAATCGTCAGTCGGATTCGGTGGATCTTGCTTCCAAAAAGACATCCTGAACTTGGTCTATCTTTGCGAACATTTTGGGCTACGCGAAGTCGCTCAATATTGGGAGCAAGTGGTCATTATGAACGATTACCAAAAGCGACGTTTCTCAGAAAGGATCGTGCGAACCATGTTCCATACGGTCTCTGACAAGAAGATCGCAATCTGGGGGTTTGCGTTTAAAAAAGACACCAACGACACCCGGGAATCACCAGCCATCCATATTTGCAGGGACTTGCTAGAAGAGCGTGCGCGGCTGGTCGTCTACGATCCGCAGGTACCTGAAAAGCAAATTCGATCGGAGTTGGAAGCATGTTTTCAGGATTCTAACGGACGTTTGTCGGAGACGCATAAGAAGTTGATCGAAACCAACGTTTCCGTGGTGAAGGACGTCTATGTCTCTGCTCAGGAAGCTCACGCGATTGCAGTACTGACGGAGTGGGACGAATTTAAAACCATCGATTGCGGAAAGGTTTACGAAGAAATGCGTCGCCCCGCCTTTGTTTTTGATGGCCGAAATGTTCTGGACCGAAAAGCTTGGCTCGACCGCGGTTTTGAAGTGCACAGCATCGGACGGCCTGGCGTCAGCTGAAGCGAGTGTTGTTTTTCTAAACAAAGCCAGGGCTGGATGGTTCCGGTCGTGACGGCTAGAGAGTCTGAAAAGCCTATTTTTTCAGGCTGAATGTCCTTTCGGAATGACTGGAATCTGCCTGTTGCGTAGACTAATCTAGAGGGAGAAGTATCTTCAACCCTCGTGCAATCTCCCTTCGAAGTGACCCGCGCATGGCAAACTACGTATCGCTTGATGAAGCCGCAAAAATTCTCGGAGTTACTCCGGATGAGTTAGTCGAAATGCGCTCACGCGGTGAAATTTTTGGTTACCGCGATGGTTCGTCTTGGAAGTTCAAGACGGAAGAAATCGAACGCGTTCAATCGGAACTCGATGGGGACGCTTTGGATGAGGATGCCGGCGGTTCTTCGATTTTGGTCTCGGAACGCCAAGTCGGACCTTCTGGCAGCAAGAGCGGGCCAACGATCGGGAAGTCTGGCGCTAGTGACCTCAACTTGGGAAGCGAATTGAAGCTAGGGGCCGGCGATAGCCAAATGGGTAGCGATGTCGCGTTGGTTCCTGATCCGAACAGTGGCAGCGGCGTTCGGCTTGTGAATCGTCCTGCTCAAGGAAGCAGCGTAGATCTTGATAAAGCAAACAACAGTGGGTCCGGGATCTCCGGTGTTTCCGATCTGAAATTGCAAGCCGAAGGCGGGTCAGGAAGCGAAGTCGAACTCGGAAGCGATTTGAATTTGATTGTCGACGGAGCTGACAGCGGGTTGGACCTTCTTGGTAAAGGTTCCAAGGGAAGCGGTATCAGCTTGGGTTCTGGAAGTGGAAGCCTGGGGCTGGGCAACGACTTGGAACTTGCCAACGACGAAGAAGATGATCTGGTGCTTGGTTCCGATTCGGGAGTTGGTTTGGCATCGGAAAGCGGAATCAATTTGATGAGTCCGTCCGACAGCGGGATTTCTCTGGAAGACGAACCTTTGGATCTGGCAGGAACAGGGATCTCGGGTCTGGATCTAGGAGCTGAAATCGCTGGTGGTTCTGGTGGTGGCTCGGGCAGCGGCATCAGTGGCCTGGGAAGCGGTGCTCTGATCGACTTCCAACAAGGTGAAGAGTTTCAGCTTACGCCGTCCAGCGGCGGTATCGAAGTCGATGACGACAGCGGATCTCAAGTCATTGAATTGGAAGACTCTAGCGAATTCGGCAACATACCAGCCGGGCCGGAAGGTTTCGAACCGATCCAAGAGGGTGGCTTTGGCGAGGGCGAAGGATTCACGGACGACGCTGCGGCAGCTGGCGGTGCAATGACCGCAGGTACTGTCGTGCGGGCTATTCCAGAAACACCTTACAGTGTTGTGGATGTGATGATTCTGTTGACCATTCTCTTGCTCATGAGTTTCGGTGGTCTGTTTCTTTCCGACTTGATGCGAAACATGTGGGCGTGGGATGGACAGAACGAATACACATCTGGCCTAACCGGTGTCCTGGTCAATGCCATCGGCGGCAAGTAATCAGCCCTTGATCTTGTCGTCGCGCATTAGCTGACCTTCCAGTTCTACACCGCCGATAAACACTCTTCGAGGCATCAGCCTCGAATCGAGCAGGACAAGATCGGCTTGCTTACCAGCGCCCAAGCTACCGCAACAGTCGGCAATCCCAGTAAGTTCTGCTGGCGTAAGACTTGCCATACGGATGATCTCGTGGATGGGAGCGCCCGTGGCTCGCAGCATGATTCGGATCATGTGGTCTAAGCCCGATGCACTGCTGGCCAATCCCATGCCATCCAAGGTCCTGCCAACTTGACCATCGTGGACGAACCACTCGCCGTCATGTTCATTCCCAAATCGATAATGACCGTTGGGCATGTCCAACGCCCGGCTCGAATCCGAAACCAAGCACAAGCGTTTTGAGCCCTTCATTTTGAATGCAAAGGCTAGTAGCTCGTCGGACAAATGGCAGCCATCGGCGATAACTTCGGTACTCATCGATTCATTGGCTAAAACATACTGTTCCATGCTTGCTTGCATGGGTGTGCCGCATCGGCTCCGCAGAGAGCTAACTGAGCTCATGGCACACCAAAAGTGGTCGACATGCCGCATCCCTGCATCGAATGCAATTTGCATCTCGGACCAAGTTGCATTGGAGTGCCCGCAAGTCACCAAGCATCCATGTTGGCGAGCGGTTCTATAAAAGTGTGCAGCTCCCTCCAACTCTGCGGCACAAGTGGCGATGCGAATTAGTTTGGATTCAAAGTAACGATCATATTCAGCAGGGGTTGGATCACGACGTCCGTCTTGAGAGTGACACCCCACTTTGTCGGGTGCAAAAAAAGGTCCATACAGATGCACTCCTGCGATTTGAGATCCTGCGATGCGGTTCTCTGGCGTCGAACTTTGGTTCGTTCGAACATCTCTCACAGCGTTCAGCATCGAATCAATCTGATGCATAGAGCCTGTTGTGGTTGTCGGGAACAGCGTGGTGGTTCCGTGACGTGCATGGGTATGAAGTGCTGTCCGAACCGCCGAAACGGTTCCGTCCATGAAATCGGCCCCACCCCCGCCGTGGACATGAATATCGATGAATCCAGGAGCAATCCAGCATCCCGCTGCATCGATAACCGACGCGTTTGGAGGGAGTCTATCCAGGGTTGGGCCAACATACTCAATCAGCCCTCGATCTGCGATCAGGACGCCAGAATCGAGAACGCTATCCGAGAGAACGATTCGTCCATTCACGAAAACAATCGGAGCACTGGTGTTGGAAGTCAAGAAAGTCCTTTGCTTGAATTGGAATATCGTATGAGGCTACGCAGGAATGCACAGTCTTCATCCTGGCCTGACCCATCGAGCCATCCAATTATAGCAAACTCGTCTTGGGAATGCAGAGCTTGCGGTACACGCTTGCAGTTCGTCTTGCCATGTTTCGATCGGAGAAACCATCGCGATGCCGAAGGACGGCGTTACGGCTCATCGTTTCCCATGCCAGCCGGTCCGAGGTGAAGTGCTTGATCGCCTGGGCAAGTGAATCCGCATCCTGTGGGTTTGCAAGAATTCCCTCCTTCATGTGGCGGACGACCTCGGGGGTTCCTTCCACTCGCGTGGCGATAACTGGTACGCCGCAGGCCAAGGCTTCAAGAACAACCATGGGCATCCCTTCACCAAATAGACTTGGCAATACCATCGCGTCGAAAGTTCGCATGATAGCCGGGACATCTCGCGAGAACCCTCGAAGATGAACTGTTTGTTCCAGTTGAAGATTCGAAATAAGATCCCGGACGGATTTTTCATACTGGGGAGTCTCAAAGCCCCCTACTACGTCTAAAGTTATCTTCGATTTTGCTGACCCCATGGCTGCAATGGCCTCCAATAGGATCTCGATCCCCTTTCGAGGTCGAATCAAGGCCACCATTCCCAATCGCCAATGATCTTGGCCTCGACACGCGGCAGGATCAATGGGAAGTTGTTCTGCGACACCGTTGGCGATCGCCGTGATTTTGTGTCTCGAGTGACCGCGCTGTAGCATCTCGCGACGCAAGGATTTGGAGACGGTAATGATTTGGTTCGCGTGACGCAGGGAATATGCTTCAACCCAATCATTGATTCGATTGATGGTGGCGCGAGTGGAGTCGCGGGCTGTTGGTGAATGCACATGATAGACCCATGGAATATTGCAGCGTTTTGCAACCAGTCCGGCAATCATGGCCGTTCGCGGTGTGTGCGCATGAAGCACATCGGCTTGAATCGCGTGCGCATGTTTTGCGATTCGTCGAACAATGCTCAAGTCAAAGCGACTCTTCATGCCAATGGTGTTAACTTGTCCATCCTTCAGCCCGCACAGCTCTGGAAACTTACCTTGCTTCAAGCAAACAAAATTAGCGTCGACGCCAAACTCAGGCAAACAGCGACCCAGCAATTGCTGCACTCGTTCTGCTCCAGAAAAATGCTCGCCGTTGATCAAATGCAGCGATCGCAGTTCGATCGCGGGTGATTGAATACTCGAATCCACTTCAGATGCATCATGCGGCAATGCTGGAAGCGTTGGCTGAGCGGGAAGGCAAATCGGTGGATGGCTGCTTGTGTTTAGCTGGGAAACATTGCTCGTTGAAAGCATGGGACATTTCGGGGAAAGGGATTTTTCGAGCAGACGGATGGCAAAAGCCTAGGTCAAAAACCTGGATTGATAGCAAACGGGCGATTGGTAACGGCAGGGAATTGGTCGTCTTGATTGTCATAACCGACAAAACCGGTCTAGGTTGCTCGATTCAGAGATGCTATGGTTGCCAATGGAACAAGTTCGCCATAGGTGGTCACGGATGACGCTCAGGTTAGGCGAGGTTGGGAACCTACGTAACGGACGACAAAAATGAAGAAGCACGGGATGTGGTATAGCAGCTCATTGGGATGGGCAATTCTTTTGAGCGTGGCGAGCGCAATCGGTTTCGAAACATCCGCACAAGCACAACAGGGGGTTGCTCCGCCGGCTGGCGGCTACGGCAACCGACAGGGACAAGGTGCTCCGATCCAGCCAAACGGTGCGGCCCGGCAACCGCAAGGCCAACAAGGTCAGCCGCAAGGGCAACCGGTGTCACAAGCCAATCCCAATTTGAATCCTAATTTGAACCAAGTTCCAGTGGCTGGCTCGATGCCAGCTGGCGATGCAGGAAGTCCTGTGGTGGTCAAGGATCCGTTTGCTGCGAACCCTCTGACGCCGCAGGAACTGCAACATCTCGACCAAGTCCTGATTTATTGGGAAAAGTCGACTGCAGACATCACGCGATTTTCAAGTAAGTTCAAGCGATGGCAATACAATTCGAATGATAACTTCGTTGCCCAGCTGGCTCAACAGCTAGGCAAAGATGTTCGCGAGGTTCCGACAACGATCTCGGCCGGCGAAGTCAAGTATTTAGCACCAGACCAAGGTTTGTTCAAAATCGAACGATTGCTTTCCATGACAGGACAAGTGAACGGTAAGCTCCCTGAGTACAAAGAGTTTCCGAACCGTTTTGGCGAATGGTGGCTGTGCGATGGGAAACATGTTTACGACTACGATCGCACGGAAAGCCGATGTACCAAGCATGAGCTTCCCCCGGACATGAAGGGAAGCGCCATCCTGGATTCACCCATGCCATTTGTTTTCGGTGTGAATGCCGAGAAGATGAAAGCGCGTTACTGGATGCGAATGAAGCCATCCCCCAACAACGACATCTTTGTGATTGAAGTTCATCCCAAGCTCCAGGCAGACGCAGTGAACTACGATCACGTGGAAGTCTATCTCGATCGCAAGCAGTTCTTGCCATCCATGGTGGTCAAGTACAACACGGAACACATTGATGAACCTGGTGAAACGTTTGTCGATAATCGCGAAGTCTTTGAATTCACCGATCGGGAGAAGAACGCGACGCTCCTGCAAAAGATTGATGAGGCCGTGTGGCGTAAAGAATTTTTGCCGTTGGACATTCCCAAGGATTGGAAGTTGGTTGAAGTACCGTACGCTCCGCCAGGCGTAGGGGATCTTCGGTCGGCCACGGTTCCTCCGCAATCGCAAGGCGGAACCGCTCAGCCTTTAACCCCACCGAGACGCTAGGTTGGGTGCTTTTCAATAGTGCAACCAACTTATGGATGAATGGAACGTGGGCAACCACCGAGTTGATCATCGCCAGGCCCAGTGGGGCCCACGAAACGAGCTTTTGGCTTGGCTTGGTTGCTTGATGCTATGTCCGTTTCCAGGCTGTGCGTCCTGGTTGCCGTCCGGAGAAGAGCCCGCCAAACAAGCGGTTGGTGGGTTTGGTACGCCCAAAAGCCCCGCGGATACAGCCGGGGTCGAAACCATCCTGATTCGACTCAATCCCAGCCAGGCTGATGAATTGAGTGCCATGTGGGAAATGATTGACGAGCAAGTGATTGCACCGGACTTAAGGATCAGACTCGATAAGAACGGAATGCGTGCCGGGAAGATCTCTGGCGATGTCCCCCCCATGCTCGCGAGCTGGGTCACGGAAACAGTCCAGCGATTAGAAAAAGATCCGCTCGAACAAGCGGGCTTTGCGGCGGACGTGTCTTCTTACTCGCAGCTTTGGCGATGCCGAAAAAATGCTCGCAAGGAATTAACAGTCCGCAAACTGACCGACGAAGAAGTCAACGTGAATTACGTTTCGGATTCCGTCTCCGATCAAGCGTACCTGTCGCCGCATCTTCAGTTTGCCATTCATGCGGAACCACTCAGCGACCAATGTGCACGCATCCAGATCACACCAGCGATGCAGTACGGTGAATTGATGCGAAAGGCTGTTCCGCGTGAATCTGGAATTCATATGGATACCCTTCGCGAATCGAAAACATGGCAGGCATTGATGATCGATTTGAAGCTGCAACAAGGCGACTGTTTGGTCATTGGGCCGACACAGGAACCGCGAGGGCTTGGGGAGATTTATCTTCGGACCAAGACCAAGTCAGGCGAAATACAACCTGTTTTGTTGCTTGTCCGCCTGAGCGAATTGAATAAAAACGAGATGTTCGTGGTGAAGTGAATCATGGAAGCACGCGATCCTGAATGGATACATTGGGTCCGGTGGTGCAATCAAGACTTGCCAGACGAATCGATCGATCAGCTGATTCTTGCTTTGCTAGACCTGGAGGAACAATCGCGATATCGTCATCCCATTCTTGTTGCGCACCATGTCGAAAACAACCATCAGGCGGCTGGATATCTGAGTCTCTATCCCGGTTCCCTTGGGGTCATCGGAAATCTGCGAGTCCAAGCGGTTCAGCCGCAGTCCCCAGTTGATCGCGAACTGGAACTATCACTCTTGGTCCAAGTCATCAAGTCTCTATGCTCGCAAGCGGTGGATCAAGGAATCGAAATCGTACAAGCGATTTCATCGGTTGACCCCGATGCGATCGAATCTCCGAATGCTAGTGCAAACTCACGGCCATTCGAGGGATTCGAAAGTTCCATTCAAGATAGAGCCTTCCTGGAAGCACGCGTGATGCCCTTGGCCAAGTTAGTGCAAATGGAACACACGAAGCTTGATTCCTGGCAGAGCATTCCCGGCCGAATGAAGGAAAGCGATGATCCTGTTCTCACTTTTGCGGATCATACCTGTCTGA
>JBIKLJ010000172.1:0-10553 GCA_044359895.1 Pirellula sp. | reverse complement strand
CTGCTTACCGTCGGACTGCTTACCGTCTGACTGCTTACCGTCTGACTGCTTACCGTCGGACTGCTTACCGTCGGACTGCTTGCCGTCGGACTGCTTACCGTCTGACTGCTTACCGTCTGACTGCTTACCGTCGGACTGCTTACCGTCGGACTGCTTGCCGTCGGACTGCTTGCCGTCGGATTGCTTATCGTCTGATTGCTTATCGTCTTGAGGGTCCTGCTGATCTTTATCGTTACCTTTGTTTCGCTGCATTTCGTCCAGCAATCGTTCAAAGGCTTCGCCATCATGCTTGGGTGTCTCGAGATCCTTGTCTGGATTGGAGGATTCGCCGTTTTCCGTTGATGGCTCTGCGTTGTTCGCGTTTTGTTTGCTACTGTTTTTCAAGCGGCTTTGTGTTCGACTCGTTTGGCCAGCGGGATTGGAATCTTCCGATTCACCAGGCTCGCTGTCAGCGCCTTCTCCATTAGACGCGTCGTTCGTGGATTGATTTCCCTTGGAAGAATTGGACTTAGAATTCTTCTTCGAGTTTCCGTTGTTCGATTGCGAACCTGAACCTTGAGACTCGCCTTCGCCCTCGTCGGAACTTTCACCACCTGATCCACCTTCTTTGTCTTTCGAGGACTTCTTCTTGTCTTTGCTTTTGTCTTGCTGGTCGGATTTGCCGCTAGAAGATTGGCCATCCTTTTTGGACTGACTATTTTTGTCCTGATTCTTTTCTTGCTCTTGCGAATTTGGTTCTTGCGGATCCAAATCCTGGTTTTCGGGTTCGCCAGGTTTATCATTGGATTTTTGGTTGCTTGTGCCTTCTTTGGTTTTTTGATCTTGCGGTTTATTGTCAGAGGGCGAGGACTTCGAGTTGTTTTGATTCTTGCCTTTTCTGTCGTCGGTTTTTGATTTGGAGTTATCGCGTTGTTTCTTATCGTCGCTGGAATCAGGCTTTTGCTGTTCCTTGTCCTCTTGGGAATTTTTCGTGTCTTTAGGGCCGTCCACAATACGAATCAGAATGGGTGTTGAGCTCGATTGATTGGGTTCAGGCACATCGGTTCCGGGCTGGCACCGATTGTCACTGCCTATCGCTCGAAACTCGATTCGATCCCCGACCTGCAAGTTGTGTTCTTTGGGCGAGAACGTGAAGACTCGGACGATTTGGCCAGTCGCCCCGTTCGTGGACTCAAACACGTTGGATTCAAAGACGGTTTTCTTTTCTTTGATCGTGTTATCGCTATCCAGTTTTGCGGTCGCAGCCAGCGAGACCAAACCATAGTCTGGATCATTTGCACGCATTTCAATTTCTAGCGAGTCATGAACAGAAAGTTCGATGATGGAAGGCAAGTCGCTTTGCAAACTCACTTTGGGAGGTAGATCTCCAATCACTTTCATTTTGTAGATCACGGGATCACCGTTCGATTCGCCAAGTGAATTTGTTGCCTTGATGCGATACGTTCCGATGGTGGGATTTGATTTCTTTTTATCTAGCTTCAGCAGCCACTTTCCTGTCAATTGTGTTTCGCTTGTTTGCAGATCTAGAATATCGCTCGCGCTATGGAACACTCCGTTGTTGATGACTGGATTGAACTCCAGTTTCGATTTCGCCATCGGTTGATTTGCGTGCGCGTGAAGACTGACCCGAGTCCCTTCAGGGGCTTCGATCAGTCCATCCTTCTGGATCGACTTGGGTTTTAGTTTGGTGTAGGCGGGGAATTCGAAATCGAGCCGGTCGATTGCGACGATTGGCACCACTTGAACTCGCAAGTCGAAGGGGCCTTCGGTTGCATCCCCAGCTTCGATCCAATACTGAAGAGGCTGATGAATACCTCCGAAGCTTTTTCCAAAATCAAGCTTGTAATTGATACCTTCCAGTTCCTCATTCAGCTTGAGACGTTGGCCGACACGTTGGCCATCCGAAAGATCGTATCGGACAAAGACGCTATCCCCCTTGTGCATTCCGCGAAGGGTAACTGCTAAAGGCAGGTTAGTACCTTGCGTTATGGTTGCATTACCGGGCGTGACGCTGACGATCCGGACACGGGCTGCGGGGGAAATATTGGCCCAAGGCATGAGCATTCGCGTTAACGAGGTAACGCCGCTTTTGGGAGCAACGAAAAGATAAACCGAGCCTGTTAGCAAGAAACCGAACAGCAAAGCTGCAAGGCGAATCAGGTTGGCGGAATCAATGATATTGGACGAGTCGTGCCCGCCTAGATTGCGAACTGCGAAGCGGCCAATCACCGCAAGTACCCCTTTGGGCGCAGCATTTTCTGAGTTCGTTGACAACTGAAGCCAGCTAATAAGGCTTTCTTTGATCTCGGGGTACTGAGATTCAATTTTGCGTGCTGCATGTTCCGGGTGAATTGGACGAAACACAAGTGGAAGGATTCGGCTTGGGCCCCACCACAAGGTCCATGCTACGAGTGACCCGAAGACGGCAAATCGAGCGAACATGTTCAAAGGCCAAAGCCAATGATCGATTAGAATGGCAAGTAAAAGAACCACCACCATCACGCACAGCCAGCCAGCGATCCCAACCCCAAGTTCGACGCGTCGCATCGTTTTGGAAGCTTGGACCAAATAATTCAGCAGTGTTTCTCGGCTGATCGTGGCGTTTGCCCCCGGAGCAGCTTGAGAACTAGATGGCTTGACGATAACTGGATTGGAAGCTTGAGACATCTTGCATTCTGTCGAAGAGAGCTGTTCTCGGCTGAGTCGATAATCGGCATCTCCATTATTGGCTCTTGGGCTGTCGGTGCCAATGCTTTCCACCACAAGTTCAAGTTTAAAAGGCCGTAGATCGCAGACTTTACCCATTGCATGGCTTTCACGCCTTGAAGGAAGTCCAATTTGGGGGCTTGCTACAGTCATCCTGACTAGCGATACTCGGGACGAAACTATCGATGGATGGGAGTTTCGCTGCCGGTATTTCTTCGTTCTAGGGAGGCTTAGCTCAACCGATGGTTGGATCGCGATTTTGGGTTGTTCTAGCTGCGATGTCTGGATTTCTGTGCGTTGCAATCGGTGCAATGGGTTCCCATTCGTTGCCCGGCCGGCTGGCCAAACAGGGTTTTACCGAGAGCGAAATTACGAAGAAACTTGACCAGTGCGAAATCGGCGTGAAGTACCAGGCCTACCATTCGCTAGCTATTTTGGCGTTGGGCATTTCATCCGCGATTCGGCAAAGAAAAGCGTGGAAAACAGCCTGCGGCGTGTTTTTGGCGGGGATGCTTTTGTTTTCCGGTGGTCTTTACAGCATGGTCTTTCTGAACCAAATCGGGCATTGGAGCATTGTTCCCGTGGGTGGTTCGCTGTTGATGCTAGGCTGGTTGATCCTTGCAATCGGAACGATTTTTCCTGACAAATCGGTTGCGACGACTGGCATTTCGGGCAGCTAGGTTCAATACTTAGAGTGTTTGGTTGGCGCATGCGCTCAACACTGAGTATGTCGATCATCTTCCACGAAGAGGAATTAGCGAAATGTTGAACCGTAGTTTTACAAAGTGGGCACTTGCTGCGATCGCTTCGGTTTCCTTCGGAGCAATAGCGGCTGAACCCGCTTCTGCTCATTTTCCCCGTCATGGTTTCCGACACTGCTATGGTGGTTTCTATTCGGGCTACCACGGATGGGGTGGTTACGGATATGTTTCGCGTTACCGAGTCGCACCTTGGTGTTTCGCACCTCGAGTTGTCACTTACAGCTATTGCCCGCCGGTTGTCGCTTGGCCTGTTAGAACTTACTATGTGGCCCCGACCTACTATGTCGCACCCACTTATTATGTAGCTCCGACTTATTATGCTGACCCATGTGTTCCAACTTGGGGCAGTGTCAGTTATGAGGTAGGTACACCTTTCGCCGCGACCCGCGGACCTTCGGATTTTCTGGCTAGCAGATCGCTTGCGTCAACATCGAACTCGGGCGTATCGAACTCGGGCATTTCGAACTCGGGCACGGTTCCCAACTGGGGTAATGGGCCTTCTCCAAAGAGTGCTTTCCGAGTTGCTTCCTCCAATCAAGCAGATGGAAAGCAGAATCTGCGGTCCTCAGGTGCTCAGTTTCAAGAAGAGATCGAAGCCACCGATGCCAACGATGCCGCCATGTATGTCGCCTCGAAGCCACGTGTTGTTCAACCTTACTCACCGATTTGGACCAAGGCAGCCGTTGGAATCGTGGATGATATGATTGAAGCTGGCCGCTTTGACGATGCCCAAGCTTCTTGCAGCAGCATGGAAAAAATCGAGCAGCCGAAAGGAGCTGGCGTTTACCTGCGACAGGGTTTGCTTAAGTACTTTGCATCCCAGGACCATTCCACAGCCTCTACCGAGAGTGTTTTGAATCTTCTGGACCAAGCCTGTGCGTCAGGCAGTCGGCTTTCGGCGGACGAACTGAATAGCGAATCGCTTCGCACCTACTTCGCCGCATGCGTTATCGATTTGGACGCGACCTTAGAACGTTTGTCGAAATCGGTTTTAGACAATCCCGAAAGCTCGGAGCGTGAGCTTCTTTTGTTGACAGTTCTACTGAAGCTAGAAGGCCAAGGCGAACGAGCAAGCGTGTTTGCCAAGGAAGCGGAACAATTGGCGTCCCAATCCAGTTCCTTTCGTTGGAGCAATTTGCTCGTAGCGTGCCAAGAGTAGAAGCAACGAGCTAGCGAACTCACGACCACTCCCGGAAATCGCAGAAGCTTGCGCTGCTGGCTTCGACGGTGGTGGTGGTCACTAATTCCTTGGAGCGATTACGGAACGTAGGATTCGAAAGAGCCTGAAGGAACGAGAAGTCGCCATACCTTGCGGTTCGGATAGCTCTGTACTAACTGCTGATTCCATTCTGGGCTTGCGACTCGTCCCCACACAATCTTTGCGTTGGGAATGTCCGCTTCGTTGTACACCCATTCTTCATTCACGTTATGGCCGCTTTGGTACTCCACGAGAATCAAATGCGATTCATCGGATTCTCTGAGACGTTTGACCAAGCGTTGTCGCTGATCAGCCCAATCAAGCTGCCACCCAGGTTGGTTCGTCGCTCGAGCATAGCACGTATAGGAAAGTGCAACCGATTGACAACCGAATAAGAAACCAAGGATCAGGAATTCTGCGCGACGTCGAGAGCACGATAGCGCAGATTGGAATTGAAATCGAGTTGCAATCCATGTTGAAAGTCTTTTCAAGACAAACGAAAACAACAGGATCGCAATTGGAATAAGCGAGGCGACGTATGCGGGCATTACCCAGGGTACGCAATTGATCGCAAGGATTGCTACGAGAGCTACAACCAACAACCAACCTGATTGCCGGCGTCCTGTTTGCCAAGTCAGAATTGCCATGGGCAAGACCGCGAATCCGACCCCCCAATGCAACAGGATATGAGAACCGCGATTCCCAAGCTGCGAGAGGTAGCCAGCAAAGGATCGTGAATCGCTCCAGCTTTGCAAGGAGTATTGTTGGTGATAGATCGCAAGCTCTTCAAATCGGTGACCAACCGTCGGTTCGTTCGGCGTTCCCCAAATGAAGAGAGGAGCGACGCCATACTGTTTTTCATGTAGCTGGTAAGGCAATTGGTGCCATTGACCTGTTACCAGTTTGTTGGCAGCAAGTTGCAATCCCATCGCGACCAAGATGACCCCGAAAGCAGGAAGGACCGATGGAACCAAACGCCTAAACGAGTTCCATGGAGCGTGCGAGACATGGTGGACGGAACGCACAACGATGGGTATTAATGAAGCGATAAGCATAAGGCACACGATACCGCCATCGAAAGGCCTTGAGAACAAGACGAGGCTACATCCGATGGCCATAAGGAGCAGCGATCGCCGACACGCCTGAAGATTCGAAGTCTTGAGGTTAGCAGTTTCGAGATCAGCCGTTTCAAAACGGGTGGCAGTCATGCGGAGAATTCGATGCAGTCGCAACGTGCCGCCAAGAACTAAGGCGACACCAGCCAGGGGCAGCCAACCATGAGTGAATTCTTGAGCCCAGCCATTTTGCCACGAAGGATGGATAGCGACGCAAATCCCGATGCCGGAAGCCCATCGCGCAGGAAAACAGGCAAGCAGCATCCAAGTGATGGATGCTGTCGCAAAGGCGCAGCAAATCCAGAGTCCGCACGCATAGTCACCCATCACCCGTTTTCCAACCGCGAGAAAAAAAGCTGGGCCCAATGGAAACTTAGAGGCATAGGTGGGGGTCATTACAACATGAAACGTCTCCATCGACTCGAAGGCAGGTGGCGTTGGATTGGCCAGCCTTCCATGAAGCAACGTATCGGCAGCGAGAAGGTTACTGAAGTCGTCGTGCATTTGAGGCACAGGCCAACGTGTCAAGCTGATCAACATGGCGACAGTGAACGCGGTCAGCGTTGGGATCGCTATGGCAATCAACTTCGTCGAGATCGCAGAGCTTTTCAAGATCTTGAAGTTCCTACAGCCGAGCCATACGCAGCACGCTCAACAGGAAGCTAGAGGCGGCGCATTGAACTGCAAGAGCGATCATCCCAACAGCCGGGATCGTCCATCGCATGGAGCTTGCATAATCCAGAGAACCGAAGCCGCTCCAAGCCCATTGAATCGATTGCCCCAGAATCATCGTGGCGCCGGTAGCGGCCAAGATCCCCGATCCGACCAAAAGGCGTTCCAGAGTCATCTTCTTGGTGATTGCCTCCAGCTTTGCATTCTTGGGCATGAGACCTTCGGTGATCGCAAAGGTCTTGGCAAGTACCGCGCACCAAACCAATTGGGATGCTACCAAAACTGTCAGGACCCCAATCAGAAGTGTATGCACATCGAGAGTGGCCCCGGCGAATTGAAAGCCCGCGATGGCTAACGCACAGAGAACCAAGCCGATCATGGCAAGGGCAGTTCCAGGAACCAAGAAGGTCCAGCGTGGGCTTAGCAGCATGAAGAATCGAAGCGTTCGCCATCCATCCCGAAAGGTACGCAGATGCGATCTTTGGTTAACACGTCCGTCAGGATGAAGCGTGATTGGGACTTGGTCCATCGCACCACCAAACAGAGTTGACTTGATAATCATCTCCGTGGCAAACTCCATACCGGTGCAGCGTTGATCTAGCGATGCTTGCCATTGGCGACTGAACCCTCGCATTCCACAATAAACATCGTGCACGGGGGTTTGAAACATCAAGCGAACAAGACTAGATAGGGCGGGATTTCCAAACCATCGGTGAAGAAAAGGCATGGCACCAGGCAAGACGGTTCCGCCCCCGCGCGGCAGTCTGCATCCTTGGACCAAGTCGATTCCAGCACGGAGCTTTTCATAAAAGTAGGGTAGTGCAGCAAAATCATAACTATCGTCCGCGTCCCCCATCACCACGTATTTGCCGCGAGCTTCGCGAATCCCCCCCATCAAGGCGGCACCGTAACCACGTTCCGCGACTTGCACCACTCGAGCACCCGCAGAGCGAGCCAATTCTTGGGATCCATCGGTGCTGCCGTTGTCGGCGACGATCACTTCGGACGGGATTCCCATGCGAGAGAGTGTCGAAACGGCTTTGGAAACGCAAGTTGCAACGGTATCTGCTTCGTTCAAGCAAGGCATGACGACCGTCAGCTCGATCTGGGAAAACGAGGCTTCGACCTGGGAAAGAAGCCCCTCGGCGCTGGTTAGCGACCGTTCTGCCTCGAAAATCTCCGCTTCGAATCGGTCGGTCGGGAGTGCTTTCGTAGGCGAATAAATCGGTGCAAGACGGGTTGTTGACATTGCGAAATTCCAGCTTATTTAGCACTCTATCCAGAAAGGTCAGCCCGAAAGGTTAGGTCGCGAAAACGGGATAGGCGGCCAGATCCGGGCCAAATCCTGCCGAACGCGCAAAACAATCTCGGTATATGCGTTCTGTGTTGGTTGTTCTGGCACTTCCGCGTTTCGCTATGCCGATTTACTATTACCGTTTGCATAAAGTGAGCTTGCATGATTGAGCTCAACGGTGAAACGTGAATGCCTGGGGTAGCCGGTGGCGAACGAGAATCGAAATGAGCTGAAAGACGACGACTTAGTCCATGTGTTGGGCTATCTTAATTTTTCGTCTGGTAAGTCGGACCCCCGCTCCCTTGCAGCTTTGAACCGTTTATACGGTTGGGCGGTCGCGGGTTCGCCGCAAAAGTACAGTCCTTATGCAGGGTTACCCCCCTGGCTTACCATTCAACAATGGTTGCAAGACCGGCTTGGGAAACTACGTGATGAAAAGGAGATTTTCCGCGAGAGCGACCAAGCCAACCAAGTGCTCCAGATTGTCTGGCTTTATCTGCTTCCCGATTATTTGGATTACCACAGCGATCTTCTGTTTCATCAAGAGCCAGAAGGGCTCTTCAATGGTTTGTTTTTGGGACGAGCGATTGAGTGCGTTTTGCAACAAGGGCCGCCTTGGAATGAGATCGATCGAATTGTCCCCAAAGCGATCGACGCGTTAAACGATTACGTCGGCTTTCGTCCGGTTGCGGTTCTCGAAGGACGCCGATTAGAACCGTACGCGCACGAATGGCTTCGACCTATACCATTGTACATTCGAGATGTCGGTGTAGCTTTTGGTCCCTACTTCCAATTGATTACGAAGACGTTGGACATTCTTCGAGCGACATCGCCGCATATTTTGCGAGACGCGCAATTCGAGCCAAAGAATTTAGACGAGCTCGCTTTGGATCCGCGAGCGTATGACTTTGACCATCCAGTGAACAAGCGCCCGAATTACTACTTCGGCCAATGGGATCCAAATCTGATGGATAACAATACCAACTACAGACGTTTCGTCCTGCAGCAGGTGACGGTCGACGCATTACTTGCCCGTGTCGCACAAGAAAAAGAGCTTCCGCAACAAGAGACCTTAACAGAGGCTGCTGTAGTGCTCGCCGGAACCATGTTGATGGCCTCGGGGATTTCAGGAGGTCGAGCGAATTCCATTCCGTCGACGACAACCTTAGTTCAATTGCTGTCGCAGATTGCATCTTATCGAGACTCTTTCTATGAAGAGTTTTTATCGGGGATTCACGGTCCTCATGCAGACCGGCTTCGAACGGAAGCGGCCATTCGCAGGCAACCTCTAGGTGGTGCGAGACAACAACTGAACACCAATTTAGCGAGACTTCGCGCCTCGCAAGTGGAGCACGTTCAACTAGCTCGTATCTTCGCTCGAATGGGAAGTGCCAATGCTGCGAAAGAAGAGTCCGATGACGTGCAAGTTCCATCAGCGCGCATTTTGTGTCGGATCGATTGTCTCCTAACCGTGGGCAATCAGTTGTTGCGCCGAAACGAGCTGGAAAAGGCGGGGGAAATTCCCGGTCAAATCTTTGACTTGATTCAGCGCGGGATCGAGTGCGGAGCGTTAGTGGACCCCTGGAACATCTTGGGGTTCGCCGGAAACTTTCCGCGTTTTGTTGGTTCCGATTCAACCGTAACGGACGAGCGAGTGACGGAGCTTGTCCAAATCATGGAACAAACGCTCGGGTTTTTGTCGCGTCTGTGGCGTGAAGCTGCTGCGACCAATCAAGAAGCCCTCTGCACTCGAACCGAAGAACGATTTCGATGGATTTCGGACTGGTGGCGGAAGTACGCAGCCCATCAAGTCAGCGACGTCGCGGCCACCGACCCACAGGATTCTTTGGAGTCATCGCAACTGGTATCACGGGCTTTGCGACTGTGGCATCAGGGGGGAGCCGCAGCGGGCGATTTGAAGTTTTGGGCCCCGCACGCGGATATGTTTGATTCGCCAAAAGCATACGCACTGGTGATCGAAGCGTTGCTTGACCGACGGGACTTCGTAGGTGGGATGGCTTTGCTGGTTCACTGGCTCAGTCAAGGTACTCGAGTTGGCTTGCAAAGTGGAAATACGTCCTACTCCGATCTTGCCAGAATGTGGCTGGAGCAGTTGTTCGAGAACACCGATAAGCCCAATGACTTTATCTGGTCGATGGTCGAAAAATTCTTTGACTATCTGGAAGCCAACGGAGAAAGCTTTTGGATGGTTCCCGAGTTTGCTCTTGTGAAAGGTAAACTCGGAAAGAAACGTTCCGACCCCTCGCACGATCTCATGGCGGCAGGCGAATCCAATGATGCCGATGGCAACAATAACGATAGCGACGAAGAAGGGTCGCTTTTTGGTGCCGCTTACGATGGCTTCACCTTTTTGGACAGTACGGACGACGGAGTGGACGGTCCCGTATACGAGCAAGACGAAGGCACCGCCGAAGAGATCGCGGCCGAATCAAAACGTTTAAGCGAACACCTTACCTTTCTTGCCGCTTTAGCACAAATGTGGAAGCTGGTTGCCCAGTCGACTCGAACGCTGGACGATCAACCAGGCTCAACCACTGGGGAGGTCGATGTCGATGCGGCTCGCAAAGCACGAGTCGTCGCCGCGCTGAGGCGATGGAGCGAACAATGCCTATCGAATCGCAACGCGTTGGTGGGGCTTCTGGACCAAATCCAAGCCTATAAGATTCCCAAAGGGGGCACCGATACCGATTCCATGGCTCGCTACGATCGACAACGCGTGATCAAAGAGTCCTTGATGGAACGCATTCTGGCAACCGCGGTCGAAACCGCCGACGCAGGACGAATGC
>JBIKLJ010000171.1:0-10602 GCA_044359895.1 Pirellula sp. | reverse complement strand
TCTCCGATGCGTCGGGAACGTTAACCGGCTTGACGCAAGTGAGCTAACCGGCGGATTCGCAATTGGCTATGGATTGGGTTGCAGGGACCAATAGGTAGCGTCATGCAAGCGCTTTATTGAGCCGCTGACGCTAGCCGCGTTGAGTTTCATTGCGCTCTAGCTAAGTGGTCGTGGCTAGCGCCCTTTGAAGTTTCGCAATTGGGCTCGTTGGTAACCCGAAGCGTGACGGCTTGTTGCTTTAATGGTACGACGGACTTCCTAGTCCGTCGAATTCCCCAATGACGAACTTGGAAGTCCGTCGAATTCCCCATGGACGGACTAGGAAGTCCGTCGTACGGCCCTTACCCAATAACGACTTCACTAAAGCAACGAGCCGTTACGCATCGGGTTGTGAAAGGCAGAATATGGCGATGTGCTGAACACCGAAAGCTTTTCAGCATCGAACCAAAACAGCCGCACAATGACCGTGTGGAGTATTCGAAAGCTTCAGGAAATGCGAAGCTGTTCTTGGCTTTGGACCACCTGAAATGACCTCAATCGGGCAGTCCTCTGCGGTTCGTTCATGATTGACCGTGGGCGCGATGTGACCTTGTTGCATGCCAATCAAAGATGCAATCAATTCGATAATGCCGGAACCACTGATCGAATCCCCGATAGCGCCTTGGTAGGAGACCACAGGAACTTGACCAAGTGTGTTGCGAATTCCGTGCGATTGAGCAGAATCGAAGGCGATGCTTCCATTGGCGGCGGAATTGACATGGTCGATGGATTTCACGGACAGATCGCTCCGGCCAAGGATCGTTTGAATGGCATTCTCGGTGGCCTGTTGAGCTCCTGCCCAACGCTTGGGGGCTCCGCAGAAAACGTTAGCAAAGGCATCGACCGTTCCAACGATCGTGGCGTTGCGGGCCACAGCGTGCGATCTGCGTTCCAAAACAATACTCGCGGAGCTCTCCGCTGGAACGGCTCCTGCGCGCCCCGCATCAAATGGCCGGCATGCCGTTGATGGGTCCTGGTCGGAATGCGAGTAGTCTTCTTCGTACCGTTGCAGCAATCGCGAGAAGCAGGTTCGCGATGCAGAAGAACCGACAATCATCACGTCTGCTTTTCCGCGGCGTATGACATTCATGGCTTCTATGGTCGCAACCAAACCGCTGGTGTTTTCGGTTGTGATCGTATTGTTGGGCCCTCGAGCATCCAGCGCGATTCCAACGTGGCAGGCAGCCATGTTGGGCAGCGACTTCAGCATCCAAAGGGGGTGGATCTGATCCATGGCCGTCGCGCCCCAAAGCGAATGGTTCATGATGGCGTCTTTGGAACACATTTGAACGGTTTCAAGCATGTCTTCAATGTCGCTCATGATGATCTCGCCGGTGAAGACGGTACCCAGTCTGTCCGGCTCCACGATTCCAGCGGATAGGTTTGCCATCCTGCAAGCTTGCATGGAGGCCGCGAAAGCCAACTGAATTTCGCGGCACATCACCTTGATCGTTTTACGAGGCTGCACGTGAAGTTTTGGATCGAAGTCACGAATCAAAGCGCCCGTCCAACGCTGGCCATCCACCCCTTCCAACGGATCAATCCACGATACGGCCGACCTATTCTCCGCAAGACCTTGATAGAAAAGTTCAGGCGAATGGCCAAGTGGACTGATGAGACCATATCCGGTGATAACAACATCGTTTGCATCGTCGTGCGAGTTCAATTGCGTCGATTGCCTTAGATTTGATAGTTGGAGTCTTGCGTCAATTCGTCCGCATGATCGTTGCGGATACGAAGCTTTGGCTTTTCGAGAACAACCGTCGAATGAGGAACGACGCTGCTGGTAACCCAAACGCTCGATCCGATCACGCTGTTATGCCCGATGATCGTGCGACCACCCAAGATGGTCGCATTCGCGTAGATGACGACTCGGTCTTCGATCGTCGGATGCCGCTTGGCACCGCGAATCAACTGTCCATCGGAATCCGTGGCGAAGCTAAGAGCCCCAAGGGTCACTCCTTGATAAATCTTGACATGTTCCCCGATGTCGCATGTCTCACCGATGACCACCCCTGTGCCGTGATCGATAAAGAAGGATTCACCAATGGTGGCTCCTGGGTGAATATCGATACCGGTTTGCTTGTGCGCCCATTCAGTCATCATCCGAGGAATGAATGGAACCGCGAAGTGAACCAATTCGTGAGCAATACGATAGATGGTGATCGCTTCCAGGCCGGGAAAACAAAAGATGATTTCGTCTCGGTTGGACACGCTAGGGTCGCCGTCGTAGGCCGCTTCAACGTCTTTGGCGAGAATGGCACGAAGGGCCGGGATGCGTTCCAGCATAGCGATGGCAATGGCTTGTCCCTTGGCCTCGTAGTCAATGGCGTTATCGCACGGATTCGTATTGCTGGCTTTTCCCTCGACACGGTCGGCGTGCAATAGAGCCCGAGCGATCTGAGTTGTCATTTTATCGTGTAGGGAATCCACCAAGTTTCCAACGTGGTAGGTAACGTTACCCGCATGCAAACCTTCGCGACGTCGAAATCCAGGGTACAGAAGGTCCTTGAAGTCCTCCAGAATCTGGACGATGACTTCATACTTTGGGAGCGGGCAGTGTCCCAAGTGATTGATACGGTCACGAGCGTTGTACGTGGCTACGATAGCGTCCGTAAGCCGCGGGAGTTGCTCCTTCAGTCGAAAATCGGATGCCATAAATTTACATCGGCTGGTGGTTGTGGATCTGGCCGCGAATCAATGTGGAACTCAATGAGCCCAGATCCATGCACGGCTTCGGAGCCATACAGGACCTTGATCGAAACATCGGTATCGGCCAATCGGTGTCGCAATTGTTTTTATCCTAAGCCATCCGCCTACGCTGGACACCCCAAGTCGCCCAGAATGCCAGCGCGACCCAGCTTACCCCCAATGCCATCTGGTGAATCAAACGGTGCCACCCACGACACGGCCCATCTGAAAGCCGCTAGGTGCTCGGTACTGCTCGTAATCCTTGCCAGTATTTGGCGAGTCCGATGAGTTATGCTACATTATTAAAGAGAGAATATGCATATGCCACATGAATTGCCACTTAGTACGATGTCTGTTGGTGAGAAAATCCAACTTCTTGAGCAGGTTTGGGATAACCTGTGCCATCAATCGGGGGACGTTCGATCTCCAGAATGGCATTCTGCGATTTTAAAAGAGCGTCAAAAGCAAATCGAAGCAGGACGGATGTCGGTTTCGCCTTGGCACGAGGTCAAAGAGCGACTGCAGAAGCTTGGCAAATGAAAGTTGGTATCTCGTCGGGGGCTGAAGCCGATGTCGTAGACGGCTATTGGTTTTATGAGCGTCAAAGTCTCGGTCTTGGTGACTACTTTCGATCGTGCATTTTTGCGGACATCGAATCTCTGGTTTACTCCGGTGGAATTCACGAGATAGTTGATGGTTTTCATCGCTCCTTGTCGAAACATCTCTTTTGGAATTTACTATACGGTCGAAGGTGAATTCGTGACCGTTATTGCTATTTTTGACCAGCGGCGTGCCCCACTTTGGATACGTGACTTGCTCCACGAAAGGGAGTAGTCCGTACCAAGCGGTGTGCCCCACGACACGGCCCGAGATTGGCAGCAGGCACGCTCCGCAGTGCCGTCCGCAATTCTGCTTTTGCTAGAATTCCGGGTGAACGGCAAATGGAACGCGCCTGCTACTTTGACTTTGGTCGACTTGTGACCGCCCACCGTACGCTATATGCGAGCCACAACTACTTGGACTCGGCGGACTTTTCTTCGAGGGCCTTGCCGATAAACTCGGATAGCTTCTCTCCACGCAATTGGGCTGCGTTGGCAAGAATTTTTCCTGAGTCACCGTCGACTAGCAAAACGAATGGGATTCCGCTGACATCATGCTGTTGTCCGATGCTAACGTCCCAGCCCTTGCCTTCGTAGATTTGTGGCCAAGGTAGTTCTTTTTCGGCCAAAAACTCTTTTAGCTTGTCCTCCATTCCTTCGTCGTCAAAGCTGACGCCAAGGATCTCGAAACCTTTGTCATGCCAATCGGCGTAAGCCTGCTTCATGTTTGGGATTTCTCCAATACAGGGTCCGCACCAAGTGGCCCAAAAATCCAACATGACAACTTTGCCTGCGTAGCTCTTCGGGAAGCTTACTTCTTCGCCGTCCATGGTCTTCGCAACGAAGGTCAGGCTTGGTTGACCGATTTCCAAATTCGGTGGCATCGGTTGCATCTCGATCGCTTCTTTTGCTTGCTCCAATACTAACTCACCATCCTTGACGCTCAGCAGATAGGTAGTGCCCGTAAAGTTGAACGGTTCGCCAACTTTGGCCATTTCAAAACGCTGGCTTGGCCTTTTGTTCTGGTCGCGATCGATCCAAAGCGATTGCTTCTCGGAAATTTGGCCAGCGACGCTGCAAGTGAATTTGGAGCCATCGAGTGGAATCGTGTATTCGAATCCATAGTCCATGTAGAACATCAGTGTGTTTTTTAGCTGAGCACGACGGGGATCTTTGGGATCGAATCGATACATGCCCAATTTTCCGATTCGGTTTGAACCTAAGTCGACTTCGCCTTCGCCCATAAACTGTACGAATTCGCCTACTTCTTTCGCATCCCATTTGGTTGCAGGGTCATTGGTCAGATCCAAATCGCCATTGGTATCAATAAACAATCGGGCTTCTGCATCTTCAGGCTCGTCGAGGATGAACGCCCATTTTTTATCATTGATCTCGATCCACCCGGCTTTAGGAGCAACCAATCCTTCGGGCTGCTTTTGGATCACATCTAATTCTTGATCCATTTCAGCCCGCATGGGGCGATACCCCCCCGTTCGTCTGGTGATGCCAGAAGGAATAAACTCCGACGAAACGCCGTCGGCGACGAAAGACAACGCCATCAAACCCAACAAACAAATAGACATCGACACCCAGCTCCCTATTGGAATTTCTTGCTCTGAGAGGAAAACTCCACAAAGTATAATCGTACATGCACCCTCTGTAGAGCGGTCGGTGCCAGGCACTCGACGGCAGGTCCATGCCATGGCCAGGACGAACCGACGGTACTTCCTGCTTGGACACGGTCCCCTCTCCGGAAAGAACTTCGATCACCGAAAACGTTGGATCGAAGACAAATTGCAGCTCCTTGCAGCCGCGTTCGGCATCGAATCTCTTTTCAGCTTCATTGCCACTTGAGCTTCGTGCCTTTGTGCCTTCGTGCGAGACACTTTTGCTCGGGGCTACTAACGGTGCCACACGCCGGTTGCTTTGGTTCTTCCAATGTTGAGCCGCAGCAATGCAGGCTGCTGCGTTCGCAGCACGTTAGGGCTTCACACCCAATCGGATGGCGTTCGTGGTTGATCCACGTTGGATCAAGTTGTGGACTTCTTCTAGCGTTTGCCACGAAGTAACGAGTTCCGCTAAGGGAAAATCGAGCCCATATTGCTCCAAAAACTGAACCGCTTGTACCAAGTGTTGCGACGTGTAATTGTGAACGCCGTGCAAGTTGAGTTGGCGACGCACGATCTGCTCTGGAAAAATGGAAATCGCCGGTGTTGGAAACACCGTTCCAACGAGAACAAGCTGCCCGCCGATTCGCAAGGATTCAATCGCCGGAGCGATCATCGAAGATGCACCGGACAATTCCAGGACGGCATCACAACCATATCCATGGTTGTCCTTCGTTACGTTGATCCAATCCTCGGCAGTCAAAGTGTCGGTTGCTCCAAAGCGAAGGGCCAGCGCTTGCTTGCTGGTTGATGGTTCTACCACAACAATCTTTTCCCAGCCCTTTTGCTTCGCAACCGCACAGGCGGTAAGTCCCAGCATGCCAGCCCCCAAGATCACAATATGGCTTTGATGCGAAGGGGGGGCGGCAAGGCGGTGCATGGCGGCCATTACGGTTGCGGTTGCACAACTTGCGGGCGTAATGAGTTCCAAGGGCATCTTGTCAGGCACCTTGATGGGGTTCGTGCCCGGAGCCAGCATGCAGTATTCAGCAAGACCGCCGCTCAGGGCATATCCCGATTCGAATCCCATATGACCATACTTGCATGCATGTTCGCATTTTTGTTCAAGGCCTCGTTGGCAATAGAAGCACTTTCCACAAGGAGCTACGATCGACCAAGTTATTTGAGATCCAGTCGAAAGGGGCTGCCCCAAGATATCGAATCGCGGAAATAGATCTCCTAGCTCAATCAGCGTACCAACAATCTCGTGCCCAAGAACCGTTGGGATGGGAACCTTTCGCCTTCCGTGAAGCGAATGCAGATCGCTACCACACAACGTGCAGCCATCTACTCGTACCAAAGCTTGATCGTTCCTGAGAGGTGGAATTTCTAGTTCGACCAATTCGAGCGTACCCGGCACTCCGGAATAAACTAACGCCTTCGATAAATGTGGTCTGCTCACGGTGCGGAACTAACGATAGGGGGGCGTTCGAGTTGACTATGTTGTTGGTGCGAAATCATTCTTGGAACGAAATCGCGTCGCGTAGTGCCATGCTGACCAGGACAATGAAGCCAAAGAAATCACACCTGCGATGAAGCATGCTCCGATAAAGAACTGCAAAATGTTTCCTTCCAGTTTGATCATCTTTCGAACCAACAAAACGATCACGTAACCAAGATAACCGCTGGAATCGACTAACGCCATCAGGTAGCCCAAGTTCCCTTTTTCTCGCGTTAGCGCAATAAATCGTTCGAGAACCGTCGTGTGAATTGCGACATAGGGCATATACAAGCCCAACCCAACGAGAACCATAAAGGTCATGGGGGTCAATGCCTGCTGCATTTGCAAATAGCATGCTGCAATCAGCAACACGATTCCGGCTGCACATATACTGAGTGAGCTGACGTAAGCACGACCATTGTTTCGGAACAAAACACAGCTTCCATTCACGACCAAAACAAACAGACCCACCCACACTTCTGACTGTGTGTACCGGTTGGAGAACTCGGTCGCATCCACTCCTAGATCGGTCCACAGCTCCCTCGCAAAATCGCCACGGATGCTCCGCAAAATGTTTGCTAGAAGATAAACCAAAATGATCGGCGAGAGCCCCAAGGCATAATTCCTTAAGTATTGCCATCGAGATTTTCCATCCATGACGGTTCTTGCCTGACGGTTATCTTCGTCGGCCAGGGAGGGATGAGGGATCTGAGTCAGCATCCAAACAAAGATAAGCAACGGGACAATAAAGATGCTTCCTGCGGCGGCAGGCATCCACGACTCTCCGAACGACTTGAGTAATTCTTGACCGACGGATTTCATTAATCCGTCAGCCAGAATGAAGCTGGTGCATAAACCGGCAGCTAACAGCTCGGTGGTCTGCCTTCCTTCCAGGAAGCCAAGAACCAAACCGAACACCATTCCAAGGGGCAGTCCATTCAAGAATATAAAAAAGATATTCCACGGACGACTTGCGGCACCGAATCCGATCAGAGCGAGCTCGGCAAAACCGATCAGCCCCAGAATTGCGATCGCCCGGCGTTCCGGAGGCAATTCGGAAACCACTTTGATTCCAAGAAACTTGCTAATGGTGTAGCCAAGGACTTGCGCTATCACAAAGACGCTTTTCTCATCCAGCTGGAATTCCCCCGAGAAAGTGTATTGGTGTTCGTAACCGCCCGCTTTGTACGGAACTCGGAAACCATACATGCAAAAGTACGTTCCAAAAGCAGCGATGATCGACCAAAGAGTCCAAGTCCAAGTTGGCCAGTTCCACTTGTTAGGCGACGATTTTGGTTGCGACATAGGAAGGCATTGTGAACATTTGATGAATGGAATTGCTGAATTGGCCCGGCAGTATATGCTGTTGCCGAACTTGTTGAAGTTAAGATTTGGTTAGATCTGTTGATATCGCCTTTTGTTGTTCAAGGATAATGCTCGTGGAACCATCCCGTGAAGACTTAGACCCTGTATCGCATGTGCTTGAGTGCTTTCGATTGCGAGGCGATTCCGGCTACGGGAAAGAGGCCGTCTCGCAACTGGAACATGCTTTGCAATCCGCTTACGCGGCGGAGCAAGCGGGCGGATCGCCGCAGTTTGTGGCTGCTTGCCTTTTGCACGATGTGGGACATTTGCTTCACGATCTTCCAGAAGATGCTCCGGACCATGACATCGATGACGAGCATGAGCAGCTTGGGGCCGCTTGGTTGACCGATCATTTTGTTCCGGAAGTCGTAGAACCCATCCGTTTGCATGTTGCAGCCAAGCGTTATCTTTGCGCTGTGGATGGCGATTACTTTTCAAAGCTTAGCCCACCTTCGGTCCAGAGCCTTCATTTGCAAGGGGGTCCCATGACACCTGCTCAGGCGGCTCATTTTGAAAAGCACCCGCATTTCCAAGAAGCGATTCAGTTGCGGCGTATTGACGATCAAGCAAAAATACCGAATCTATCGACCCCTCCTTTAACCCATTATCGCGATCACTTATCGCAATCCCTAATCGCTCGCGTCAGTCACTAATGGCATCATCCACGATTATTGTTGGCGGCGGAATTGTTGGTTTGGCTCAGGCTTGGTTAGCCGCTGAGGCGAATCACCAAGTTACCGTATTTGAACGAAGCGGGGTCGCTTCCGGCGCATCGGTTCGTAACTTTGGCATGGTATGGCCGATTGGCCAGCCTGCGGGCGAGTCCTACGAAACGGCGATCCGTAGCCGCTTGCGATGGCTGCGTCTGGCCGACGAATCTGGACTGTGGGTCAATCCATGCGGGTCGATCCATTTAGCCCATCAAGCGGACGAGTGGGCGGTTCTCAATGAGTTCGTTTCTCAAGCAAAAGACTTAGGAGTCGATTGCCAGCTGCTGACTAAAGAACAAGTCTTAAAGAAAACTCCCGCTGCCAATCCTGTGAATCTGCTGGGTGGACTATCAAGCCCGACCGAAGCCTGCGTGAATCCACGAAAGGCAAGCAGCGTTCTGGCTCATTGGCTTCAAGAGAAGCATGGTGTGAGGTTCCATTGGAATACGTCGGTAAGCCATGTTGAAACCGGTCGAGTGGTTACCTCTTCAGGCCAAGTTCACGCGTGCGATCGTGTTGTTGTTTGCTCTGGCGCCGATTTTGAAACGCTTTTTCCCGTCGAGTATGCAGCCTCGGGCATGAAGAAATGCAAACTGCAAATGTTGAGAACAGATACGCAAGCAAATCACTGGAACATTGGGCCTCATCTTGCAAGCGGTCTTACGATTCGCCACTACGGCAATTTTGCTGAATGTCCAAGCTTGGCTCAGTTGAAAGAGCGAGTGGCACGAGAGACCCCCGAACTCGATCAATTCGGAGTCCACGTCATGGCTTCTCAAAATGAATTGGGCCAAGTCGTTCTAGGTGACTCGCACGAATACGACCAAGACATTACACCGTTTGATCGCCAAGACATTGATGAGATGATCCTTCGTGAGCTACGCAAGATTATCGTATTGCCCGATTGGACGATTGCCGAACGATGGCACGGAATTTATGCCAAGAATCCGAATCATTCCCACTGGACGATCGAGCCCACGCCAGGTGTTCGAATTGTCAATGGGCTTGGCGGGGCGGGTATGACGATGGCATTTGGTGTTGCTGAAAATCTCTGGAAGGCAGATTAGCGGAATGAAAATTCAAGCGGTGTTGTTCGATTGGGCAGGTACCACGGTAGACTACGGAAGCCGAGCGCCCGTCCAGGTCTTTCTCGAGATCTTTCGACGCATTGGGATTCCGATCTCTGAGGCGGAAGCTCGCGGCCCGATGGGGCAAGCCAAACGAGAACACATCGCCAGCGTTATCAGTCTTCCTCGAGTCGCCGGCTTATGGAAAGAAAAATTCGGCTCGCTTCCGGAAAGCGCTGATGTGGATCGGCTGTACGCAGATTTCCTGCCCTTACAACTGTCGGTCCTCAAACAAGGTTCCGATGTGCTTCCTGGCATTCCCCAATTGATCCAAGAATTGCGAGCAAGAGGCTTGAAAATAGGTTCATCGACGGGTTACACACGGGCGCTGATGGCAGCCGTGATTCCGAATGCACTCGAACAAGGGTATGCACCGGACGTTGTCTTATGTTCCGACGAAGTGCCAGCTGGACGGCCGATGCCTTGGCTCAATCTGCGGGCATGTGAAGTCTTGAATGTTGATCCTCCCGCTAGTGTATTGGTTGTCGACGACACGCCCATCGGAATCCAAGCGGCTCGGAATGCAGGCATGTGGGCGGTGGGAATCACCATGACAGGAAACGGATTGGGGCTTAGCCAAGCAGATGCAGAATCCCTTCCAAGCGACGAATTAGAACGACGGCTTGGCCAATTGGACGCCGAATATCTAGCCGCAGGGGCTCATTTCGTTCTCAAGCAAGCGACTGATCTTATTCCCGTTTTAGACGAAGTGAACCGCCGTATGGCCAACGGAATTCAGCCACTTTAGACGTAAAAAACTCTTTTTTTCAAAGCTCCCTAACGCGTTCTTCACTAGTTCAACATAACTGGTGTTTAGAATTTGTCGATTGCTAGCAATCTCAGCCTCTCTTCCAGGAGTAGATTATGATCGCGATTAGGGACAGGAGCCTGGTTCAAATCGGAGCGAACCAGATATCGGCGGCGCAGATGTGTGAGCTTTTGCAAGCTGGTAGCGAACATTTT
>JBIKLJ010000402.1:0-2929 GCA_044359895.1 Pirellula sp. | reverse complement strand
CGTATTGCCCGCCGCCGCAGGAGCTATCCCAAACCTTGATTCGAGGGTTGAATGAAGGTGGATTGTTTTGGGTTTACATTGGTCATGGCAATGTGAATTGCTTGGACGACATGATCGTAGGGGATTCGGAGTTTCCGATCTGTACTTCGGAACAGGTACCACAGATTCAAATCCCTCATGGGCAGCCCATTGCAGTCATGCTCGCCTGTTTTACAGGCGCTTTTGATGCGAAGGTCGATTGCTTTGCCGAAATGCTTTTGGCTAAGAACGATGGTCCAATCGCGGTGATTGCGGGTTCGAGGGTCACCATGCCGTATGGAATGAGCCAGATTGCTACTGAAATGATGGATGGCTGTTTTGTTGACAAGACGGAAACGATTGGCGAAATCTTGCTCAAAGCGAACCGCAACGTCTGGAATCAGGGGGCACAAGTGAAATCTTCCGAAGGTTCGGAATCGGAGTCGGGATCGATGGAAAAGCGATTGCGAGATCGGCAAAAAGGACTGATGGAAGGGATGGCATTGGCTTTGAGCCCCGAAGGGCATAGTTTGGTAGAAGAACGTCGGGAGCATGTACGGCTGATGAACTTGCTTGGTGATCCACTTTTGCGAATTCGCCAACCGAAAGAAATGACCCTTCGTGGTGGCGATCAGTTTTCCGCGGGGCAGTTTTCCGCGGGGCAGTTTTCCGCGGGGCAAGTCGTAACCGTCGATGGGGATTCGCCTCTTGCGGGTACGCTTTCGGTGGAACTGGCTTTGACGCGAGACCGGTTGCCAGCAGGAATCAAGCCGATCGAACGTTACGATAATTCTGAATCGGTACGCGATGCCATGCGGGCGAACTACGACACGGCAAGCGATCTTGTTCTGTGGAGGACCGAGAAAAAGATCGCGTCCGGAAGCTTCTCGGTCGAGCTACCGTTGCCATCCGACATTCGCGGCAAGTATGTGATTCGAGTCTTTGTTTACGGCGATCAAGATTGGGCAACAGGCTCGCAAAGGATTAAGATACTCAAATCGAAAGCTCCTTAGCGCAATCGGCTTCTTCAACCGTTCAGATCGCACTCCATGCCCATTCATCGTTTTCAAGATCTTAGCTCTAGGCGGCTCGATCCGTACCGCAACTTACGAACCACCAATCTGACTCGATTGAGTGGCCAGTTTATTGCGGAAAGCAAGCCTCTGGTAAAACGGTTGGTCGATAGCGGACTGCGTATCGACTCGTTCTTGATTGATGAAAAGTATCTCAACGAAGCGGTCGAGTGGCTTCCGGGAGAGACCGATCTTTTTGTTATCCCAGGGGCTTTGGTGTCCGAGCTTATTGGGTTTTCGTTCCACCGAGGCTATTTGGCCTGTGGGATTCGGTCACCTTTGTTGTCGCCGACCCCAGAGATCTGGCAGGCCAATCCGGACTGGATGGGTGTGATGTTGATAGGGGTGCAAGATCCAGAAAATATGGGCTCTATTTTCCGGACCTGTGCCGCCTTGGGGATTTCTGAGATTCTGATTGGGCCCGAGTGTGTTGACCCGTTCGCCCGCCGTGTCTTGCGGGTATCGATGGGCAATGCGTTCAAACTGAGGTTATTTGACGGAACCGGCATGATACCGCTGATTGAAGACTGCAATTCCAAAGGGATAGAATCCATCGCAGCCAGTCTGGAGGACCCGAGTCAAGATTTAAGCGGTTTTTCCGTTGAAGGCCCGACACTGGTCTTGTTTGGCAACGAGGCACACGGGTTGCCTCCCCAGGTCCAGGCGGTTGTCTCGCGACGAGTTCGAATCGACATGGAACTGGGAACCGACTCCCTGAATGTGAGCGTAGCGGCCGGAATTATCCTCCACAATCTTCGACGGGGCTGCTACAGGAAATCGTGAATCCGCCTGCCGAGACGCTCAAAAATGGAGTAAACTAGCAAGTTCTTCCATCACGATCCTAGGCCTAGCCGCTGTCAGACTAATCTACTTTGTCCGAGACAAATCCCCACCCCTCGAAATCTATTCAAGATGCTTTCTCGGTAGCATCCGCGACGCACGTCGGAATGCGCCGTCGCAACAACCAAGATAGTTTTGCGGTAATTCAATCGGAAGACGAATCCGCCTGGCAACGCAATGGACATTTGCTGATTGTAGCGGATGGGATGGGTGCACACGCTGCGGGTGAACTTGCCAGTAGGTTGTCCGTGGAATTGATCCCTCATCATTTTGGCAAGTTAAATCGCGGAGTGCCATCCGAGGCGCTTCAGCGAGCTCTCGTCGAAACCAACTCCGAGATCTTCCGTCGGGGACAAGCTAACCCTGAATTTCGAAGCATGGGAACCACGACGTGCGCTCTCGGGATTTTCCCGGAAGGAGCTATTATTGCTCACGTGGGAGACAGCCGCGTCTACCGTCTACGAGGCCAGGTTTTCGAACAGTTGACCTTCGATCACTCGCTCGTTTGGGAAATGCAAGCTTCGGGGGATATGAGCGAAGAGGCTATTCAGAACAATGCCATTCCCAAGAATGTGATCACGCGTTCCCTTGGCCCGAACGCTTCGGTCGCCGTCGATTTGGAGGGCCCATTCCCGCTCAAGAATGGCGACAAGTACTTGATTTGTAGCGATGGGCTCAGTGGCCAACTTACCGATGAAGAAATTGGCGTGCTTCTTCAAGTGCTCGATCTGCAATTGGCGATTGATACGATGGTTCATTTGGCGAACTTGCGTGGTGGGCCTGACAATATTACCGTTGTCGTTGGTCAGGTGAACGACGAGACTCGGTTACGAACCAGTGACACCCCGGAAAAGAGCACGAACTTCGTCGCGCCATCGTATCCTGTTGCCTTCGGGGTCGTCACTGCAATCTGCTTTTTGACTTGCGTGGTTATGCTCTTGTTAGGGCAGATTCCAATCGCACTTCTTGCTGCTGGTGCCGCAGCGATTGCGTTCGCA
>JBIKLJ010000170.1:0-10644 GCA_044359895.1 Pirellula sp. | reverse complement strand
CCGAGATGAACTCGACGGAAGCGGAACTGTTTCCGGCCGCATCAACAACCCGGGTAAGTTGACATTTCTATTTCCAGTCAAAACGGTTGTCGCAGTCTATCCAATGCGGAATTGCTGTGCCTGTCCTCAGCTTCTCTTGGTTCTTTTTTCTTCTTTTGGGAATTGCTGTGCCTGTCCTTTGCTTTCTTTGCTTTCTCTTGAAGTCATTTCTAAATGCGAAGTGGGATTGAGACCAGGACGATTCGAACCTCGCGTCGTAAAAAGGCGACGCGATCAATACACTTTGATGACACAGCCAAGAAACGTACTGCGAGAACGCCTACGTAAGGGAGATAACGCCTTTGAGTGAAACGGTTTAGCAATAATCATACAGTGCCATTCGTGCCACCCACTGACCTGCTGGAATGCGACCACTTCTTCCGGGGGGCAGTTCTTTGTCTGGGACGCTTGAGCGATCCGGATTGGTGGCAGGCACATTGGTAGGGTAGCAACCAGGGGAAACAGCCCAAGCCGCCTGGAAATGTCGCGAAGTTCCTCGAAAAATTGAGGCGAAAGTTGACATTGGGTATCGCGATACCTTACTCTAGAGAGTGATGTTGTCCTTTCCATTCTGTTGGACAATCCTGCAAAACACTTTCGCAGCTTTTCTTATCACAAGATTGAGGTGTCCAATGAGCCCAAGAGCAAGATTTTCTCACCTCCTTCGCAACACGGCCTTCGGTGTTGCGTTGATTTTCACAACATGCGTTGGCGCGCTAGACGGGATTCAGCACGCCTGGGGACAAGAAAACCCGCCCAAGCCCAGGACGATGGAACCCAAGTTGAAGGAAGAAGCGGCCATCAAGGAAAAGCGAAAGGAAAAGGATGTCGCACGAGCAATCAAAACCGACAAGTTCGATGTTGCACCGATTGAGGCTTTCTATAAGGATTATTTGATCCCAAGGCTGACTTCCTTGAATCCGGAAGTGATCAACGTGACTCGATCGGAGATTCAATTCGACATAGCTGCGGTCGAGGGGAACAAGGATCTGCTAAAAGCTTACAATACAATGTTGATCCGCTATGCTTCTAGCTTGATGAATCGAAAAGAGTATTCGCCCGCGACCCGAATCAACGCAGCAGTTTTACTTGGTCGCCTGAATTCGGTGGTCATCAAGTCGGGGCCGGTGCCTGAAGCAGCAGTGCAGGGATTGCTTATCAATTTGGTAGATCCTAACGAGCTCGAAGGGCTTTCATCATCCGCGATGAGTTCTCTGCGAAGGCACTTGATGACTCTTCCAGAAAATACGATGAGCGAGGCAAACCGAATTGCGTTGATTGGTAAGCTCAAGGCATTTATGGATGCACCCGTACCAACCACTCGTACCTCGGAAGCTCAGGATTATCTCAAAAGCCAGATGATTGACTGTCTCACCTTGATTGCCAAGATTGAGCCTGGGAAGGAGCCTTCGAAGCAGGCGACTGAATTTCTGACTCCTGTCCTTGTGAAGTTGTTATCGGAAGGAACCTCCGAGTGGCTGATGGAAACCGTCTGTCTGAGTTTTGGGACGATCAAGCCTGTAAACCTGACTCCGGAAGATCTTGCAAAAATTGAAGTTGGAATGGCCAAGTTCGCTCGCACTTCGATGACCTCTTGGAAAAAGAGGATTCTGATGTCCACCTCTTTGGCAACGGGGGCGGGAATGGGTAGCATGGGAGGCATGGGTGGTCCGGGGGGGCTTGGTGGCGGCTTGGGCGGGGGATCCAGTCCAGGAAGCGGCGGAGACGACGGAAATGAAGGGGGCAGCGGTCGTGGCGGGTCTGGTGGGCCAGGCGGGCCTGGTGGATCTGGTGGGCCTGGTGGATCTGGCGGGGCAACTCGTCCACCCCGTCAAGAGAAACCAAAAGAAGTTGTGAACGCACGTAGGATCGCACACCAACGTTTCGAGCGGATTCACTTTGCTTTGAATGGTGCCTACGGTGCTCCCAAAAAAGAACAACCGGGTGTCAAAACGCCGGAGCCATCCGGCTTGTTTGTGCTTTTGACGGACGAGGCGAAAAAGGAGAAAATTAAGTCCCTGATCGAGAAAATTGAGGCATTTCAATCCGACCTGAACGACGAAAAGATCGTCGATTTGTCGACGTTGACGATGAAAGTAGGAAAATCTTCTAAAGAGTTAAGGTTGATTTGCGTTGACATTTCGGGAGAGAAGAAGCCTGAAGAGGTTGTAGAAGAAGGGTCAGATGATCCATTCGGGAATCAAGGACCCTAGAGCATGCTTCCCATGTTGGGGAATGAACCTTAGAATCTACGGACTTTGTTTTTTCCTAGGTCCGTGAGATTGTTTATGACCCAACCCTCGGCATTGACTGTACCCGCTAGCCTTGCGTTGATGGAGTCGCATCCAATTCCCGAGGATTGGCGACATCATCACCTGCTGGGGCTGGAACATCTGACTGCATCCGAAATCACTCTTATTCTGGATTACGCGGAAGCCTTGCATCGGGCCACGGAAAACGGCCGCAAAAAGCTGGACCTTCTCAAAGGGCGAACGATCGCGAACTTGTTTTTTGAAAACAGCACGCGAACAAGAAATAGCTTTTCTTTAGCCGCAAAGAGACTGGGAGCGGATACAGTCGAATTCTCTTCGAGCGGCTCGAGTGTAGCGAAGGGTGAAACATTTATTGACACCGCTAAAACGATCGAGGCGATGTTGGTGGATGCAGTGGTGGTTCGGCACAGTTCGCCAGGCACACCTCAGATGCTTTCGAAGCATCTCGCATGTAGCGTCATCAATGCTGGAGACGGACCTCACGAGCATCCCACACAAGGCTTGTTGGATATTCTAACGATTCGCCAACACCGCGGCTCATTAGCGGGGCTTACGGTCGCCATGGTAGGTGACATCGCCCATTCGCGCACCGCGAGGTCCAACATTTGGGGCCTGCTGAAGCTTGGTGCGAAGGTGATCGTGTGTGGGCCTGCGACATTGGTTTCGAAAAATTGGGAAAAGCTAGGAGTTGAAGTCTCCTACAGTCTGGACAAGATCCTTCCGCGTTGCGATGTGCTCAACTTGTTGAGGATCCAGTTCGAACGGCAGGCCATTCGGCCTTTTCCATCCGTTCATGAATACACATTGCTGTATGCAATGAATCAAGAAAGAATCAAGAAAAGCAAAGATGACATTTTGATTATGGCGCCGGGGCCTATCAATCGAGGTGTCGAATTGACGCCCGAGGTCGCGGATGGTCCTCATTCGGTCATCCTAGAGCAAGTGACGAACGGAATCGCCATTCGCATGGCAACGCTCTGGTTGCTGTTAGGCCGAAGATTCGACGCTCGCTAACTTCAACTTCAACGCTAACTTCAACATCCCGAGCGATTCCGAACAGATTCAACCATGAAAGCTGCCAAGCTTTTCCAACCCATAGCCTTTGTGCCGCATTTCCTATTCTCTCGAAGCAAAACGCATAACCAACCATGCACACACCCTCTTCTTGGCTGATTGAAAACGCTCGGCTGATCGATCCCAGTACTGGAATGGACCGGAATGGACGCTTGTTGATTGTCAATGGTCGCTTTGCAGGCGTGGACGTTTGCGACGCTGATCTTCCGCATGAAGTCGAACGCTGGGATGTGCAAGGATGTGTGGTGGCACCAGGACTTTGCGACTTGTCCACCGAGTTCGGTGAACCGGGGCGAGAAGAAGACGAAACAATTGTCACGGGCACCCGAGCTGCCTTGGCGGGCGGCTTTTCTTCGATCGCTCTTTCCTCGAACACCGAGCCACCGATCGACACAGCGGCGAGTGTCGAGTTCATTCATCAGAAAGGGGCTCGAGCCGATAATTGCCGAGTTTACGCGCTTGGTTGCGTCAGCAAGCATCAGCAGGGAGAATCGCTTGCGGAGATTGGATCGCTAGTAGAAGCCGGTGCGGTTGCGCTGAGCGATGGTCCCAAACCGATTGAAAACACTGGTCTACTGCGTCGGGCCCTCGAGTATTGCGCAATGTTTGACCGAGTCGTATTTGATCATCCCGAGATTGCATCGCTTTCTCGAGGTGGGGTCATGCATGAGGGGCTAGAACAATTGGTGCTGGGACTCTCTCCGATCCCGGCTGAGGCTGAAGACTTATCAACCTCTAGGGATATTCGCTTGGTAGAAGCCACCGGTGGGCGTTTGCATTTAACCAGTGTCAGTACATCGGGAAGCATCGATCTGTGCCGCCGAGCGAAGGCGAGAGGGATCGCTTTTACCGCGGGGATCTTTGTTGCTAACCTTCATATGAACGACATGATGCTCCGAAGTTTTGACGCGAACTGCAAAGTCAATCCGCCGCTTCGTTCGCAAGATCATGTCGTTGCTTGTCTGGAAGGACTTCGGGACGGTACGATCGATATCATAAGCAGCGGGCACCGCCCATGTTCTCTTGAGAAGAAGATGCTAGAGATCGATGCGGCGCCGTTTGGGATGATCGCTCTGGAAACTGCACTGTCCCAAGTAATCACCCATGTGATTCGCCCTGGTATTCTTACATGGTGTGACGCCATGGCCAAAATGAGTCTGAATCCGGCTCGCTTGATTGGTGTTTCCGGCGGAACGCTCCAAACAAACGCACCTGCTGATTTAGTGGTTGTTGATCCGGAACGAAAATGGAAGGTGGACGCCACATCACTTCAAAGCAAGTCCTATAACACCCCTCTCGATGGAACAGAGCTTTACGGCGTTGTGTTAGCCACTTTTGTGGAAGGAAGTCGGAAATTTGTTTCTCCGTCTGCACCGAATCCCTCATTCCATTCCTCTTTGGAGAACGTCCAATGACTCCGTCTCAATATCTTCATCGGGTAATCAATCTGATGGACCCATCAAGAAACATTTTGCTGAACGTTTCAAGTCAGCAAGCTTCTGAGTATGTACAGTCGGGCGACCCGACTCTTGTGAGCAAGATTCAGGGGCAGTTTGCTATCGCTGAAACATCGGGTCGCATGGTTCGAATGGCTCGTTCCATAGGCCGTTCCATGCGATACTTTCTTGCGAAAAAAGTGGATGGTCCTTGTTTATTCATTGCGGAGCGGATGGAAACACTTCGTGATGCTCTTGCTCAAGAAGGGCTCGCTGACCAGTTTCACCCTTCGTACACTCGAACGGTGCCGGCTCATTATGTTGTCCAGATTGAACTGGTTGGATGCCCCGATCCCAATCCACGCTACGAGAGATTTTTTACTCCCAATCGAAATTCACTTCCAAGCGATATTGATTGGATTGGACAGCAGTACATTTCGGAACTTGCAAAGGCCTGTGATGCATGGCTAGATCAGATCCCCAAGAACGAACCGATCGGAGTCTTGTTTTCAGGTGGAATCGATAGCGGTGCCGTTCTTATTACGCTCTATCACCGACTATTGAGTCGAGGTGAATCGCCAGCGAGACTTAAAGCGTTCACCTTGAAAGCCGATCACGACGCTAGCGACGCGAATCAAGCGTATGCGTTTTTGCAAAAGCTAAATTTAGAAATGCTTTGGGAGCCGATCGAATGCTCCGATGCAGATTTGGATTGGCGCGAAGCGGTCCGGATCGTCGAAGACTATAAGCCGTTGGATATCCAAAGCGCGACGATGGCAATTGCACTGTGCAAAGGAATTAGAGCCCGTTATCCAGATTGGAAGTACTTAGTCGATGGGGATGGTGGCGACGAAAACCTAAAGGACTACCCCATCGAAGACAATCCAGAACTAACCATCCGCAGTGTCTTGAACAATCTGTTGCTTTATCAAGAGGGCTGGGGAGTTCACGCGATCAAGCATTCACTGGTGCACAGTGGAGGCCAGAGTCGCGGGCACGCACGAACGTCCGCCCCATCTGCGGCGTTTGGGTTCGCAGGATTCAGTCCTTTCGCGCTACCTCAGGTAATCAACGTTGCAGAGTCCATTCCGTTTATCGATTTGACTCAATGGGAGCACGAAAAGCTTTATGCTCTGAAGGGGCAAATCGTGAGCGCCGGAATAAAATCGGTAATGGGAGTCGACATGCCAATCTTCCCGAAGCGACGCTTCCAACACGGTGCTGTTTCGTCATCGCGTTTCAGCAACCTTTTTCCGATAGAGGAGGATGTCTACCGCAAGGCATATCAGGAGCATTGGGCATCCAGTTAAACAATCGAGTTCGCCCGGGAAAAATGAATCGGCCAACTCGAACCTAAACCATCTGAGATGAGTTCAAGTGCCGAAGACGATTAGTTTAGGTTGAAGTTCGAGTTGAAGTTGAAGTTGGGGCTACGCCCTGGTTTGGCAATGATTGCGTTGAGTATGGCTAGGGGAGGTTTAGATGAATCGCTCCCTAGCGTTAAAACTCACTGCTAGCGATCTTCAAGTAGGTAACGCCGGAAGAAATCGGTCATCATTTGGTATTGGTGATAAACTTGTTCCGGATCGTTGACTCCGTGTCGGTTATTTGGGTAGATCATTAGATCGAATTGCTTGTTGGCGTTCTGCAAAGCGTTCACCAATTGCAAGGTGTTTGCCATGTGGACATTGTCGTCAATTTCGCCATGGATCAGCATCAAACGACCATTTAAATTTTTTGCCGATTCCACCACCGAGCTTGTCTTGTAGCCTTCAGGGTTGGATTGCGGAGTGTCCATGTAGCGTTCCGTATAGACCGAATCGTAATTGCTCCAGTCTGTTACGGGGGCCCCTGCGATTCCCGCGCGGAATAGATTGCTATGAGTCATGGAGTAGGCAGTAAAGTATCCGCCGTAGCTCCATCCCCAAAGTCCGATCCTGTCCATATCCGCCCAACCCTGCTTTTCCAGCCAATGGACCGCATCTTCGAGATCGCGAAGTTCCGTTGAACCAAGATCCTTATAGATCTTCCAAGTATCCGAATTGCCGCGTCCTAAAGCAGACCTGTTGTCGCAAAACAGCACGCAGATCCCTTGCTCGGCAAGATATCGATGCCAAATGTCGTTTCGATGGGTCCAACTGTTTTCAACCGTTCTGGCCGCAGGGCCGCCGTAGACATGGATCAAGACGGGGAGTTTCTTGGACTTGATTCGGTTCTCGAAATCGGTGGGTTTGTAGATCAGCGATTGCAGAGCCAGCCCATCGCGGGCCTCGATTTCGAACATTTCGACCTTGCCTGCTTGCAGATACTCGAACCGATCGTTTCGGTATCCACCCACATACCGTAGATTTGCTCCGCTTTGGTCGCGTAGCCAAAGCTGGTTGGGGGTATTGGAATCGCTCCAAGAATCAAAATAGAAGTCGCACTTCGGATGAACGCTGACTCGATGAACGCCGTTTGGTTCGCCTACGGTTTCCATCTTAAGTGTGGCAAGATCCACTCGCAGTAGATCCGTGTTTACTGGCGATGATCGGTGTGCGAGAAGCCAAACCTGTTTTCCATCGGGAGATACAGCTTCAATTGACTTGACATCCCAAGCACCTTCCGTGACGGTGCTTCGAGTCCCATCGGGGGCAATTTGAAACAGATGCCTTCGCCCTCCCGCTGAATCACTAAGCCAAAGGAAGCTACCATCGGGTAACCATCGCGGTTCGCCGATCACATCGACCCAAGCCGGTGAAACTTCGAAAGCGATTTTTGAGACCTTCTGCGTCGCCAAGTCGTAGGAACAGACGTCCAGCATGGATTGAATACGATTCTGCATTTGAAAAACCACTGCGGATTTTCCAGGAAGTGGGTTCCAACCTACACGCACAATCAGTCGATCATCTGCAGAATACGTATCCAATGGAACTTCCGTCGACTTTCCGGTGGCGATTTGAACCACGTGCAGCGTTACACCTGGATTGGGTTGACCACTTTTGGGATACCGAGTTTCCTCCAGCTTTTGCGCGAAGGACAGGGAATTATCGATTTGAAATCGGGGAACTAGCGTCTCGTCCAATCGAAGGTAGGCGATTGAGTTCCCGTCTGGGCTCCACCAGTACCCTTTAAACTGCCCTCGACCGTAAATTTCTTCTTGATAGACCCAATCCAGCTTCCCGTTCAGGATTTCTGCGGCGCCATCTTGAGTCAGTTTCTTGACTTCCGTTGTTTCGCAATCCGCGATCCAAATGTTATTCTCGTGGATATAAGCTACGTGTTTCCCGCTGGGGCTGAGCTCTGCTAATTCTTTCGCCTCGCTTGGCGTATGAGTTATCTGACGCACAACATCCCGTGGCGCGTCGCTCTCTTGATTGCCAGCAAGGACATTGCCGACGGGTGAGCTACCGGTTTGGAAAACAAAGAGATCTCCTTGGTGTTCAATCAATGCACGTTCAAACGCCGCGTCGAACACATTGATGCGTTTAAGATATGCGTTGGCTTGTGCTCCATCGAACGCTTCCAGCTTTGCCAAGGCATCCGCGAGTCGCTTAGGTCGATCGAAGGGTTGCATCGCGCCGTTCCTGCAATCCACCGATTGCCATCGACCATCTAGGCTGATCAAGTAGGCGTCGTCATTAGGAAGCCACTTCGGCATCATTGCCGGTGGGCTTGTCAATGCGATTTTCTTCTGGGGATGGTATATCTTATCGAGCGTTAATGGCTCAAGCGGAACATCGGAGGATACAAGTCCCGAGAGGCCTAAGGGCTTGACGGGTTGGGTGCTCAGCTTGCCTTGCAAAGGCTTCTCCAGTCGAATGACCGGGTAGATCGCGTTGACAGTCAAACTGGGATCAAAAAAGTTCCATACGGCCAGTGCGTCGTCGGCTTGTGGCTCCAGCAAATAAGTCGCCAATTTACCCAGTGGTTGCCTGGCCGAAACCAGCCAACCGCCGAGCGTCGGAACGACAGCGTTTTCTTTGGAGACCTCCAACTTACGAAGTTTATGGTTCTGAAATTCAGGAAGGTCTTGGATGGCGTCGATTCGGTACTGAATCGCACTTCCATCGGGTACGTGGCCCTCTAGTGAATTCGGTTCTACCCAGCTCATTTCAATACCATGCATGCGCAGACGCCCTGCAGCCCAGGCAGCCTCTACCGGCAGAAAATAAAACTCAGGGGACTCGACGTGAAGCGTGGACTCTCCGATGTTCAGCAACTGCACTTCGAAGTCGGTCGGAATCATTTCCGATTTTCTTTTGCGATCTTTGGGGGTAGGGAAAGGACTTTCGGGGCCAGTGACAGGTACAGTTTCTTTATGGTCGTTATCGACCAGGCTGGTGGCTCCGTCTGCCTTGGATGATGACTTTGTTGATGCGTTCCAGGAGTACCCCTTGGCAATGGTGGGTTGTGGTTCGGCGACGATCTTCGCTTGGATAGGGGTTGCGTCTGGTAGGGTTCCTGCCGGGCGTCGCATCAGTTCTTTCAAGTAGCCTGGTTTCTCCGTGAGCTTGTCCAGGCAGGCTTGAATGAACATGTAGGAGGCATCGATTCGCCGTTGATAGCTTGCGTATGAATACGATTCAACCAAAATTCCGATCTTGCCTCGAAGGCCCATGTACTCGGTGGAGTAACGAGGCTCATGCCCGAACGACTCCCATCTTTTATGATCTCGGCTGAAGTTTCCGTAGTAGAAGGTTGGCAACCCTTGATTGGCGAGATCCATGGTGATGTCAGGTATCATGACGTTTCTCAACCACTTCACAATCTGCTGATTGGCAGCAGGGTTGTGGGGGACATCGTAGGTCAAATCGTATTGATGCAACGAACCGTTGGTGGTGTGTGCGTCCATCAGCACATCCACATCCCAGCTGTCGATAGCACGAACCAACGACCTGACTTCAGAAGTATCCAGTTTGACAAAGTCGCGATTGAGATCTAAGCCAACCGCATTCTCGCGAGTTCCCATTCCCAAGGCTGGCCCTTCCTGACCAGGACGATGCAAAACGCCGACGCGTTCGTTACCATCGGCATTGAAATTCGGGATGAAGATCAGTACCGCCTTGTCCAGGTACTTCGGTTGGGATTCCGACAGTAAGTCTCGCGCAAGCGCCATAACGGCTTCTTTGCTATCACACTCGCCGCTGTGAATGCCACCCAGCAGAACAATAACAAGTCGCTCATCCGAAGCTGGCAAAGGAAGAATTGGCTTCTCTTCTTTCGCTACAATCAGTGCTTGAATGGGGCGTCCTTCGGTAGTTTTGCCGATGGAAACTTGGGATGCAAAATCGCTGGAGGCATCCAGCATATTCAGAAAATCCAAGACCTCAGCTTCACGGGCCGTCCCAAGGTAATTCGACTTTTCGGCAACCGTTTGAATGGCCACCGATTTGTTACTTTTGGCGCTGGTACCTGCCTTTTCAAGAACTTCTTGTGATTGTAGAGTCGAGCCGGCAAACCCTGCCAAAAAGACCGCGATGCAAGCCAGCCGGAAGTGGTGATTCATCGATTGGGAACGCGCTGAGAACATAGATTTTGAGTGTGGGCTTGAAGGGCTAGGACTGGTTCGAGCACCATTCCCTGGGATATTTTTTTCTTGATCGAAAACATCATTTGGGAAGGGTTTAACGGTCTCGGTAAACGCACGGAGTTGGCGAGAAGAATTCGATGAGCCACTCGCTTTCATTGGCCGACTAGTTTACTCTGTTCTGCGGTAGGCCGAAAGGAAAGTGGGGACTGCATGAGTTGGAATGCAAAGCTAATTGACACATTTTTTTGCAGTTTCGTTGTTTGTTCGGGTGCCGCAGGCCTAGCGTTGTCGATGGGATTGATGCTTGCCC
>JBIKLJ010000169.1:0-10677 GCA_044359895.1 Pirellula sp. | reverse complement strand
AACACGAAGGTAAATCGTAGAGCCCGATTCACCATCGGTACCACTGATCGTTCTTCCCGCCAAAATAGCTTTGTTGCCAGCCAACTTGGTGGCGACTTCGCTGTTGACTATCGGCATCGCGGACGAGGCAGTGACCAACCCCAGTTGTATTTTGGTCGCTTCACTAAGCAGTTCCCCAAGCTTTGAATCCGCAGAAAGCTGAGGGTACTTTCGCACCAAAGTTCGTCGCAAATCGTAAGTCTTCGAGACATCTTTTGCCTCGACCGACGTTTTCATCGCCGCAAGTGTCGATGCCAAATCTTCGCCACGCGTGATTTCCCGAAGCAAACGATTCTGGTCTTCTTCGATTTTACGAATGCGAAGTTCGTTTTGCGTTCGTTCTTGGGTTCCCACGTACCTAGGGTCTCGAATCAGTTCCAGCTGTTGATCCATTTTCGTGATCAGTTCTTTTCTGCCTCCGATCGAGTCGGTGTTTTCAATCTTCGCAACGAATTTTTCGGAGATCCGTAAAAGCGTATCCGTAACATCGCCCCGAAGTTCGTTCAGTCCTGATTCGTTTGCAATTCCAGGCAAAACATCTTGGCATGTTTGGAGAGCAACGTTCGGATCAGCAGCTTTCTCCGCATCTTGTCGGATTTTTGCGAGGCCCGCGAATACCTTGGATTTGGAAGTTCGGGCGTCGTTGGCGTAGTTTGCTGCAAAGTCGCTAAAGGACTTAGTCGCTTTCTCGTAATCTCTGGCTTTGTAAGCATCTTCGGCTCGAGTGAACGCCTCGTCCGCGGAGCCCTTCATCAGCCAGCCCACTAACGGGACCAGCAGAATCAAAAGAAGCAAAAGAATGAATGCATAGCCAATGATCCGAAACGATTCCCAAGCACTGCGAGATTTCACCTTCGAATCGCGTACCACACGCTTCGGTTGATCCGCTATCGGTGCATCCGGACCGAAGCCTGCTGGCCTTTTGGCGGATGGAGTCGATTTCGGCTCGGCTATGTCGACAATCTCGACCTCATCGATCCCGTTTTCGACGACTTCGACCACCTCGACAATATCCTCTACGTCATCCGGAAGCAGATCTTCTACGGAATCATGCTCGGACGGAGCGGTTTCCAGCGGACGCCCGCCCCTTAAAGCCATGGAGGGATCGGGGCGGCTATCACCTAAGGATTCGTTCAACTCGGTAACCAGTTTGGTCGCTTGAAAGCGAGTGAGTTGACCGTTTTCGACCAAAAGCTTTGCGATAGCCTCAGGCGTAATACGACCCTTGGTCTGTTCGACCTGGCGATGTAACTCAGCGATAATTTCTGGATCGAGCAAGCCTCGGCTTTCCAGAAGTGCTATGAACTGCGACGCTGCCATCGTTTAATCAAACTCCTCAACCACGGTAACTTGAAAACTACTAAATCCTTTGTCACGCCCAGCATCCAAAGCCGCAATCACGGCCGCATGAATGGAATCCACGTGGGCTTCTACGGCCATCTTGAGTGCATCATCATTTGCCCCCGTCACGATCTCACGACGAGCGTCGTCCAATGCCATCAACAAGTCTTGTTTGCTGCTCGCTTGCCGGTCTTCTCCACCTGGCAAGATAATGGTGTACGCATTGAACTCGTCAACCTGAACTCGAACTGTGTCCAAAACTTTTTCGGGTTCTTCCTTCTGCTGTGCAGACGGTTTGTCCGACATCGAGGGTGGTTCTTCGATGACCTTCTCGCTCGAAAATGATGCCGTGATCATGAAGAAAATCAACAATAGGAATGTGACGTCCACCATGGGTGTCATATCCATATCGTCTTTAGGAAGTTCCTTTTTAGGAAAGGTAATCTCCTGGACCTCCTCCTCCTCATCTTCGTCCTGAGCGATTGATCCGTTTCCGTCCCCACCACTGCCTTGGAACCCCGTCGTGGCCGCCAAGGATCGGCGAAACTTCTGAATTGCTTCCGCCCGTTCGTCGACGTCCGTCCCCGAATTGCTTTCCACTTCACTGATTTCGCGATCGCCAAGCTCGATCGCTTCCACCTTTTCAGGTTCATCAACAAGTTCAATCGATTCCACCAAATCCTGATCGGCCAGATCCTGATCGGGCGAATCCTGACCGGGGGAAGTGGCTTGCTGAGCGACCTCAATCATGGCATCGCACGAAGGGCATCGAATCGATCGACCGGCTAACCGTTCATGAACCGAATGCTGAGTGTTGCAGGCAGTGCAATGGATTCGAATGGACATTAGCTGGACTCCGATACGGCAATATTAAGCATCTTGCCCTCTTCGAGAATCTCAGAAACCACTTGCTTGATTTTTTTCATTTGGCCCGAAGTGACATTTCCTTCTGCCCGAATCAGCACTTCGGTTTTTCTTCCGGATTCCAGTTCAAGCAATAGATATTCCTCAATCTCTGCGGCTTGCTGCTCTGGATCTTCAGCAAACACGGAACCGTCTGCACGGGCAACGATTGGGGTGTCGCCTGCCCCTCGGGTGACGAGCAAGGTAACACAGATCTTAGAGGAAACACTGCTTCCGTTCTTGGCTGGTGGAACATCGTACGTTTTCTCGCCGGTCATCTTTGAGGTGAGAATAAAGAAAATGAGCAACAAAAACGTCAAGTCGATCATGGGTGTAATGTCCATCTCGTCGTCCATGATCGGACGCGGAGGAAGCGAAACCTGTTCCGGTTCCGAGTCCTCGGCTTCAAAATGGATTCCTGGGTCGTCTTCCAGCGTCGCATCAGTGCTCACGTGGGGCTACCTTCGATTGTTGGGTGACGGGACGATTAATTGCCAGAACGGCCGCTACGTTCAATCTTTGCTAGCCCAATTTTGTAGGCTTCGAGAACCCGTGCCAACCCCGACCCAACAAGATCCTGCATGTGCCGAATACGGTTGTGAATACTCGCCATCGCCATTACCAAAGGAATCGCAATCGTCAAGCCAATCGCAGTCGTTTCCAATGCAACTCGAATATCACCCGCAAGCTCGGACGGACTAACGTTTGTTGCTGAGGCTAGCTTCCCGAACGCTCCCATCATCCCCACAACCGTCCCGAACAGTCCAAGCATCGGTGCTGTTTTGATCACTGTCACGATCCAAGCGATGCTGTAGTCTAATTCAGCAATGACGTCGCGTTGAAAACGGTCCAAAGTCATTTGACGGACTTTGTTAAAGCCAAAAACTTTATTCTTGCAAGCAAAGGTCACCATCATTGGTAATGCTCGTGCTTCCCCTTCGCAGGCCTTCAGAACCGCATCAAAATCGCCTCGTTTGAGGTCAGGCTCAATGGATTCGACGAATTTATCCTGGGCGTCTTCGGTTTTGAATCTCTTGCGATTGACGCGGGTCATCACCAAAACCACAAAATACGCGCCCCAAAGAGCGACTGCAGCGAGAGCGCCGTAAGAGGCCTGACCAACAAGATTAAAAACGGCGCTTGCATCCATGGACAATGGGTTCCCAGCGAGAAAAGGTAGAAAAGCTTTGTTAAAAGTGCAAATTCTTCAGCTTGGGAAAGCGCGTCATTGCACTTCATTACATTGCCAATGATAGCCAAGCAAACTCACTTTGAGGATTGGTTACTGCAAGAATTCACGTGAATCCAATCATTTAGTTGGTTGAAGTGCTCGCCATGCCGTATGCAATGGATGGCCTTTCTGGCTGAATTACGAACGGTTTGCGGGATATTGCTCGCTTCTTGCTCGTTCTGGATTGCTTCGATATCGCCAGCCTACCGGACTGTTCTGGAAAGTAGACGGCCACTGTTGCTTGATCATCGTTCAGGAGCCTTCCCTAAACTTCCAGTCATCGCGTTTCGTCTTGCACCCTATTCGCGTCCGTGCCCCTGTAGCTTGCTGAAAAATAGACCATCACGATCACAACCATGGCGCATAGCCAACCCCAATACGCTCCCCATTGAGTCCCGCTTTTCGTGGTACAAAACGCCAACCATGCTCCGCACCCCAAGTAGCCCGTAAGGTTTCCAATTCCCGCGGTCATCATCGCCAATAAGGCCTGAGCTCGAGTTCGCCAGTGAGGATCAATGCGTTCGGCCAAATAGATTTGCATACTGATGTAGGTAAAGGTAAATGCAACACCATGCAAGGAAAGCCCCAGCAAAACCATCCACCTGGAATCGGTCGCGTAAAGCAAGTACCGAAGCACGCCAAAACTGATTCCCGCGGAGACAACCCATTTGAACTTCCATCGCTGTAGAATCCCACCGATGCAAACCAGGGCCATCACTTCGGAGATCTGCCCTACCGACATCCACGCGCTGACTCGTTGCAACCCGAGATCCGCCAAATGAGGTGGAGTAAAAGGATAGAAAGCCGCGAAAGGAATGGCCACCAGCGCCGAAGTAATGAAAACCGCCCTGTGATTATGATTCTTCAATAAGGACAGCGCGTCCCAACCAAACCGTTCCCGCAACGTCAGCTTTTGGGCTGTTCCAGCAGAAACGAATTCGTGCGAGAGCCTGACCGTGAACGCGGCCAGTAGGCACCACAGTACGCCACTGAGTAAGAATGCTCTGGGGCTAGCATCCAAAGAGAACATGCTGACAGTCCAACAGCCAACCATCCAGCCAATCGTGCCCAGCGCGCGCACTGTTCCAAACTGACGCTGGGAACCGATCAGCTGCGAGAAGACAATGGAACCCGCCAAGCTCGAAGTCGGACTGCAAAATAAAGCTTGAAGCTGAATCAACAGCAAGACCGACCAATTGGACCATCGGGACTCAATGGCATATACAATCAAACTGACGGTCGCAGCGGTAGCGATACTGATCCAACGCAAGACTTTTGCCGGCGGAACCGAACGATCCGCCATCGCACCAAAAAACAAAGGCGAAAGCATTGCGGCCACGGCCGATGCAGCAAATGCCATCGACTTGATGGAACCTAGTTCCGCCTTATCCAAAATGATCCCGAGCGGCACGAACCACGAAGCCAATGCCATTCCATGCAGAAACAACAAAGCCATCAATTCAAGCTCGCCCTTGCGTGGCAGCGTGCGGTCAGAAATCACTAATACTCTCTCCAGGGATCGATCGAGGTGACATCGGCGACGGTCGATCCGCGACCAAAACGAGCCTCCCCTTGAATGACGACTGTCGAAAGAAGAGTTCGCGCGACGCGACTTCTCGCGAAGGTGCACGTTTTACCCTGCCGGTTCATTTACGTCGATGCGTCCACAACCGAGCGGCCAATCCGCAAATCGGTGAGAGAACGATTGCGAGCTTCAGGATTCATTATTGCTAACCACGGACCACACGGAACACACGGAAAAGAATCCTAATGTCCTTGTGCCCTCCATTCCGTGTGTTCGGTGTATTCCGTGGTTCCAAAATCGGTTCGCTGTTGGAGAGTCGAACAGTGAATAGCACCGACCGGAGGAGCATGGTTCATTTTTGCTAACCACGGACCACACGGAACACACGGAAAAGAATCCTAAATTCTTTATGCTCTCACTTCCGTATGTTCAGTGTATTCCATGGTTCCAAATTCGGTTCGCTGTTGGAGAGTCGAACAGTGAATAGCACCGACCGAAGAAGCATGATTCATTTTTGCTAACCACGGACTACACGGAACACACGGAAAAGAATCCTAATGTCCTTGTGCCCTTTATTCCGTGTATTCAGTGTGTTCCGTGGTTCGAAGATCGGTTCTTTGTTGGACAGTCGAACAGTGAATGGCACCGACCGAAGTAACCATTGTAAGTTTCAGGATTCATTATTTCTAACCACAGAATACACGGAACACACGGAAAAGAATCCTAAATATCTTGTGCCCTCACTTCCGTGTATTCGGTGTGTTCCGTGGTCCAGATTCGGTTCGCTGTTGGAGAGTCGAACAGTGAATAGCACCGACCGAAGGAGCGGGATTCATTTTTGCTAACCACAGAATACACGGAACACACGGAAAAGAATCCTAATTGTTTTGTGCCCTCAGTTCCGTGTGTTCGGTGTGTTCCGTGGTTCCAAATTCGGTTCGTTGTTGGACAGTCGAACAGTGAATAGCACCGACCGGAGGAGCGGGATTCATTTTTGCTTACCACAGAATACACGGAACACACGGAAAAGAATCCTAAATATCTTGTGCTCTCACTTCCGTGTGTTCGGTGTGTTCCGTGGTCCAGATTCGGTTCGCTGTTGGAGAGTCGAACAGTGAATAGCACCGACCGAAGGAGCGGGATTCATTTTTGCTAACCACGGACTACACGGAACACACGGAAAAGAATCCTAAATGTCTTGTGCCCTCAGTTCCGTATGTTCGGTGTGTTCCGTGGTTCCAAAATCGGTTCGTTGTTGGACAGTCGAACATTGAATAGCACAGACCGGAGGAGCGGGATTCATTTTTGCTAACCACGGACTACACGGAACACACGGAAAAGAATCCTAAATGTCTTGTGCCCTCAGTTCCGTGTGTTCGGTGTGTTCCGTGGTTCCAAAATCGGTTCGTTGTTGGACAGTCGAACATTGAATAGCACCGACCGGAGGAGCAAGATTCATTTTTGCTAACCACAGACCACACGGAACACACGGAAAAGAATCCTAAATTCTTTATGCTCTTGTATTGTGATGATCGGCTAGCGTCTCAGGCTCTTTGTGTTGTTTTATTCGGCTAGCGCCTCAGGCTCAGGGAAACGAAACACGTCTTTTGACGGGCACGTTTCCTTGGAACTCAAAAGAAAACTTCGAGTCCATCCTAGAATCGTTCCTTCGTCACTTGGGAACGATTCGCAAAAACGTTTGCAAAATTATGTTGGCAGTTCCAATAGACGAGCCATGCGATGGAAGTCGCTGCTGGTTTCGATGAATCGGACTTTCGTAACCAACGTGACAGGATCAACCAGTTCCTCAAAGGGAACGAACGACACGTTGAATTGCCCACCGACCGAGACCATGACTCCGTTGAGTTTTTCTTCCATGAGAGCACGATAGGCACCGATTCCGATTTGCGAGCCAAGCATCACGTCGAACGCGGTTGGGACACAGCATCGCGATTCGTAGCCAAGTTGTATTCCATTGACTTTGCGGTTCTTTCCTGTCTTAGCCTTGTAAGCATCTGCCAACATGGTTGCAAACGCCTTTCCAATTGCAATGCTAGAAATAGCGATGTGACCGTGGTCATCTCGACTGATTCCGTCAAGGTACGAAGCTGGCAAGTATTCCGCCAAACCTTCGGCGATAACGATCACACCGTAATTGCGACCGGCTTTCTCGCGAGCCAACATCATTGCGACCATTTTGTTCACGACCGCGTCCAGGTTCATGACGGTTCTAGATTTCTCCGTGCCATCAGGTTGCTTGACCGTTTCGACATTCTTCAATGGTCCAACGATATCTTCGACGCTCAATACCATGCAAGCGTCACCCGCGATCGAAGCACCGTATGCTAGCCATCCTGCAGATCGTCCCATCGCTTCACATAAAAAGTATGCTTGGCCGGCAGCTGCGTCCCGATTCAAATTCCGGATTTCGCCGGCGAGCGTTTCGGCAGCGCTGAAATATCCAAAGGTAAAGTCGATGCCGGAGTAGTCGTTGTCGATGGTTTTCGGCAAGTGAATGACGGGCATTCGAACTTGGTCGGGTGGAAGAGTATCCTGATAGAGCTTCAATTTGTTCGCGGTCTTCAGGGTGTCGTCACCGCCGATACTAATGAGGGCGTCGATACCCAGGGATCTCAATGCCTTGTAGACTCGGCCGAGCGGCGCGGAACGTTCGGGATCAGTCAGGTGAGCTGGGCTGGAGACCGCTTTGCCAGGGTTGGATCTGGCCGTACCGATCATGATTCCCGGTTCCGTTCTCGAGAACTCGAGCCGATCCTGTGTAATCCGGAAGTAATGCTTGCCTTCGACCAGGGGAGAATCGGCATGGTAGTCGATCAAGTTCGAGTACCCATGCTTGATTCCGATCACTTCAACGCCAGCATTGAGCAAAGTAAAAGCAGCGGATGAAATAACACTGTTTGCGGCAGGGGCGGGGCCGCCTGCAAACAAAACTGCCACACGCTTAATTGCGGTCATGGAACTACACTCTTGGTGGATCAAAAAGGGGCAAAAAATTCAGTAAGTGCGGGAGATTGTAGCCGCATGGTTCGGATTGTCCAACCGTCTGTCAAAGCAGGTAATTTGAGGGGAGAATGCACGATTTTCGGTTTATCCGTTCCCTATTCCGTAGGGGCCGCGTTTGAGGGGGATGATGGTTGATCCGAGGATGCTGGAAGTACCGAATGTAGGACTATTGCGAGTAACTCATTCAGAGGCGCTCGCAGTTCTCAATTCGCTTGGAGCCGTAAATGCCTGCAAACCACCAAAGCAGAACAAGAACCCAACGCAGTCATCTCGCGCAATTCCATTCCCGTCGGACTTCCTTCCATTGCCTCAAGGTTTCATTGCGTCGCGGAGTCGCCTTAGCCATTGCCTTCGGAGTGGTGTCCTATCAAGGCGCGATGTTTGCCCAATATCAGCCGATTCAGTACCAAACGAACCAATACCAATCACCGCAGCCTTCAGCAGCCACGGCACGCGATGCGCGTTTTGGTGGGGGTGAGATCCCGGCTTCCCCGTGGTCCGCTCGTGAAAACGGCCAGTCGAACTTAAATCGAGATTTTCAGGCACCGGAACCGCAACGACCAGTGCGCCAACCGGGCCGAGACTACCGCAACAGCTCAACGGCAGAACCTGCGACGAATGTTTCGCTCGAGCTTGGCTCGCAATCGAACGCCGATCGTCCCGCCCCGGTAACTTTGATGGGGCCGGTTACCTCTTCGAACATGAATGTCGACAAGCAGGGGCCGAAAGGTCTGCGAGTTAGCAATCGCGCGTCGCTATTCATAAACAAAAGTCCTGACTTGGCGGCATCTGTCGCGTCCCCTTCGGTGTCCACGGTTGTTGCACCCATTGAATTTCCTGCTGAATTTCCTGGCACGAATTCTTCTACGGAGGAATCCCGATTGAATGTCGCCCCACATCGCAAAGCGTTGACCCAGAACGCTTCTGTCCGCGGGCAACCTGACGGGCCTGGTGGTGATGCGGGCGGCATTATCTTGGGCGATCCGTTGCCATCGGTTTCTCAGCAAACCAAGGCGGAAGGGCAAGCCATGGCATCAGCAGGATCCGGGTTGCAGAGCCTGCCTGCCCGGGACCTTCAGCCGGAGGTTCGTGAAACGGCCTTAGCTCAAACGGTATCGGCTAAGACGTCGTCAGCAAGAACGGAAACGCGACTAGATTTGTCCGACTCGGCAGCGAACACGAACCCAACATCGAATGCGAACCCAACATCGTCGCAGGCGGATGTGCGGGACGAAACGAGCGTGCTTCGAGCGTCTTTGGCCCAACGCGTCAGCTATGAACTGCTATCGAGTCCACCGTATCCTGCATCGCGAGCTCCCGAATCGCTCGAAGTTCCAACGGGTTGGGGGGCGATAGAACAGGAGCTCAAGGGACATCTTGAACGATGCGACGCGTTGCTCAAACGCAATGCGATCATGAGCGCTCGAAGCGAAGCGACCACAGGCCTGCGACGACTTTGCAACGCCATGGACGCTCATCGTCGCGTTTTGCAAAGTGGACCGGCCCTTGAAAAGGCATTCATCGCTTTACGTGAGGACGCTGACTTCCAAAATCTTGTCGGTGGTGGAACCTTCGACTCGATCAGTTCGCTGGTGGGGTCCCATTCCACGGAAGCTTTGAAGGGTAGGGTATTGGACGGAGTCTCCTCGGAAATAGCCTCTCAGCACTACCGAACGTATGCTCGTTATCAATTTGTTTTGGCCGCGGATGGGCATCGATGGGCAGCCGAGTTGCTTTACGCATACGGCAAAACGTTGGAGAAAGAAGCGGAACTGGAGCTGGAAAAATCCTTCAGGCTTCGAAGCCAATCGGTCGCTTGCTACCAGGCTGCTATCCAGATCTCGCCTTCGCAGAGCGAAGCAGCAAGCCAGCTCGGTTATGTCTTGATCAACTTAGACCGTATGGACGAAGCGCAACGGGCTTTGATGGTTTCGTTGCAGCACAGACCAACCGCGAGTGCTTGGAGCAACATGGCAGAATTGCATCGTCGGCTTGGCGCTCATGCCGATGCAGAATACGCCATTCAACAAGCAACTGCTATCGCGGAGATGCGCCCCAGCTATACCGCAGAAAAGCCTGAGATCACGGAAGTGGATTCAGCCACCTTCGCAAAATACAGTCCAATCGCACCGCAGATGCAAACCGCTTCGGCCTCGGCCACCGCACCTGCTTCAAGCTCGGGGGCGCGAACCGCATCGTCCTCCAGCTTCTTCTCGAAGATTTTTACCAAGTAGCTTTCCTGGGTCTGACATGAATATACAAATCACAAATGCAGTTCCTTATGCGATGATGCGACGCTTCATTCGATTAGGGAAAGCTGGTGCTGCAATCATTTTGGCACTGTTGGCTTCGACAGTCAGCTTCGCTCAAGTGGGTCGGACTGATTCATATTCTGGTTTAGGATCGCGTACCAACCCGTCGGTCCGTCCGGCAAGCCACCGCCAACCTGATTACGAAACCGGTGTGCAGCTAGGTCAGCAGGGCATAGTCATGCAAGCCGGCAACTGTGGTTGCTCCGGTTCGGGATGCGCGACTTGCGGCGGAACAGGGCGCATTCCGCCCGCGGTCTACATGGAACCACCTCAACAACCCACCGGCGTTACTTCAGGGGCGT
>JBIKLJ010000168.1:0-10718 GCA_044359895.1 Pirellula sp. | reverse complement strand
CCATACCATCGCTCAGTCCGCCAATCAGCTCCGAGATCAGTGCATTGATGCTCTGGAACAAATGGGAGTGCCACGAGGCCGTGACGCAGCGGATTCAACAACATTGTTAATGCAATCTCTGGTTGCGGGTTTTCCCGATCGGCTTGCCAAGCGACGGGCGGCTGGCAAGACGACTGGGCTGATGGTGGGTGGAAAGGGAGTTGCGCTTAGTCCTCAAAGTGGCGTTACCGAAGCGGAGCTGTTTCTGTGTGTTGATGTGGAAACGAGTGCTGGTGACGCGACGGTTCGACAGGCTAGTCGAGTTGATTTCGAATGGCTGTCTGGCGAAACACTGCACCAGCGCGATGACCTTTATTTTCATGCTGGGCAGAAACAAGTTGTTGCACGCCGACAGATCCTGTGGCACGATCTTGTGCTGAAAGAGACGCCGGCCAGCATTCAAGATGACGAAGCGTGCGGGAGGGTTTTGCTCCAAGCGGCACTTCGAAACTGGGAGCAAGCTTTTCCGGTTGGCGATGAGCAAATCGAAGGCTTGGTTGCTCGCGTCCGCTGCTTGCAAGAATGGGTGCCCACGTTGGAATTGCCCACGCTGGACCTTGCCTTCCTGCAGGAGGTGGCGGCAGAGCTTTGCCGTTCCCGAAGATCGCTGGCGGAATTGCGATCGGCTCCGTGGGTCGATTGGATTCGGACTCGATTCACCAACGAACAATGGATTGCGATTGAAAAGGAAGCTCCTCCGAAAATCATGGTCCCAAGCGGCAACTGGATCAAGATTCGTTACGAATATGGCAAACCACCCACCATGGCGGTTAAGATTCAGGAGATCTTTTCCTGGCGAAAAACGCCGACCGTGGCCATGGGACGAATTCCCATTCTGCTGGAGCTCTTGTCGCCGAATATGAGGCCCCAACAAATTACAAACGACTTGGTATCGTTTTGGGAAAACGGATACCCGATCGTGAAGAAAGAATTAAAACGTAGGTACCCAAAGCACTCGTGGCCCGATGATCCGTTAACCGCAACTCCAGGTCGAAGATAAAACAGATGCCAAACCAAAACTCAGCCGATCGCGGACGGCATGCCGTTGTCGCCGTCATCATCGAACACAATCGCTTTTTAGTCATCAGGCGATCCGAGTTTGTACGTGCACCGGGATTGATTTGTTTCCCAGGTGGCGGCATCGAGCAAGGAGAAGACTTTGCCACCGCGATTCAGCGTGAGTTGATCGAAGAGCTCTCGTTGCAGGTGCAGGTTGGTGACCATATTTGGAGTTCCGATACGCGATGGGGCACCAAGCTGGAGTGGTTGCTTTGCCATCGAGCGAGCGGCTGTGAACCGATTGCTGCGCCGGAGGAGGTAGCGTCGGTGCATTGGATGACCGCGACTGACCTTCGTAAGCGAACCGATTTGCTTGGTAGCGTGCCTGATTTTCTAGATGCGATTGAGCAAGGCCGCATTCGGTTCGACTCATCCAAGCCTGATCTACCTTAGGCTAAGTTTAGTCTACCTTAGACTAAAATAGTGGTGTTCCAGTTCTTTCAGGGATTCGGAGGGAGATGTTCTTTCGAGATGCTCCTTCACCAGGTCGCGGCGAGCGAACGAACAACGTTCTAGCCCCTGGAAGCTGTAAAGTTCTTGAAAGAAGGACATGCGACTTTCGAGCGATTGGCTCCCGCTGACCGATTGCAGATCAAGCCAATCGTACTGTTGCTGGATCAGTTGCTCACAGTTTTTCACCTCCCTTGCCAGCAATTGTTCCACTCGGGATTGGACATCCGCTTCGGTTGGTCTCGACGGTTGGTTCCATTCCTCCGTAAAGAACCATTTGCGTTTGAAAATGCGTTCCATGATTTTTAACAATCGAGGGTCCGTGCTGATAGCCACGTGGTCAAACTCGTGCTTCATTAGAGCGGATTGCCATGGATCCATCGGCTGAAAAGTCGATGGGATGATCACTTGGTGTTCCAAGTGGATTCGAGGTTTTGGAACGTTCGCTGTGATTCTTGCTTTCCAGCCTTGGTTTTGGTTTCCTTGGGAAATCCAATCGTAGCGAATGCGAGCACCGTAGGTGACTTTCAACTGAAAAGCGGTTAAGGCGAGTTTGCTGGAAGCCTTAACCACTTCATCATTGATTTCGATTCGAACGTTGCCAAGCCCGATCAAGCGAACGATTTCTCCCGGCGCGTCTGCAATCCATGGATGTGGAGGTTCCAGAGCGTTCAGCGTGACCGGAAAGCTCAGCGCAGCCAATAAATGGAATACGGTAAGCCAAAATTGGAAACAAGGAAATCGAGTCAGGTTTAGATCAAGCATTGCTATGCGTTTATCATCTTTGCTGAGCATTTGGAGATCATTAATTCACGGTTAGCTTTCCGCTTTATTCAGCCGCGGGCGCTAGCCAAATGGCACTCACTTTGTAGTTTGCGCAAGCAAATTGCAGAGCCGCGGGCGCTAGCCGCGTTACGGTTTCCTTTTAGGTGCCGCCCAACGATGGCAGCTTTTTGTTCCGCTGTGAATTTTCGACGAGCATTGGTCATGGAAATCTCTCCGGTAAAAAGGTTATGTAAACCTAATCAACGGAAATTCCACTTTCTACTGGAGCAAGGCACGATTGTGCCTGCCGCTTTCGCGACTGCCGGTCGAGTTGACGAGGATTCCTACCGTCGTCCTTTGCCGCCACGTTTGCCCTTCGGTGCACCTGATGGCTTACCACCACGTTTTCCTCCAGGGCCTGCGGCGCGTGCGCCCGGACCGCTTGGTTTGCCGGCTGTGCGTCCGCTGGCTGTGCGTCCGCTGGCTGGGCGTCCGCTGGCTGGGCGTCCGCTGGCTGGGCGTCCGCTAGCTGGGCGTCCGCTTGGCGTTCGATTGCCGAAGCCGGTGGATTCGCCTGAGCCAGAAGAACCACTAGAATAAGTTGGTCCCGCTTGACGGCTAGCGGCATTGCCTCGGCCGCCTGCTGGACCGCCGCTTCGGCTGCCGCGACTCGATTTAGGCAGTCCGTAGGATCGGCCACCGGTGGAGCGACGTTGTTCTGCGATCGGTCGATCCGAAAGGTCCGAACCACCAAACTCGGAACGTCTCGCCATCGGTGCAGCAGGTTGTTCACGTTCGGTCGTTGTTGGTCGTCCTCGTCCACGTCGCGGCGGGAACGATCGCTCCCCTTCTGGTTTTTTGCCGGCCGTTCGATTGCTATTGGGACGACCTCGCGGGGCTAGGCCATCGCCCGATTTTTTGTTTCGCGGTGCACCTTTGGAATTCTTATCGCGCTGCTCAGAGGCGTTGTTGGGGCCACTTTTCGCTCCCTTTTTCCGGGAGCCCGACCACGGACCTTGGTTCGGTGCGAACCCTTCGTTTTCGGATTCGATCAAGCCATCGATAAAGTCTTCATCGGACTCTTTGTCGTCTCCAAATGGATCGGCGAAGGAGCCCATTGAATTCTCTTCATCATCGTCCGAGTCGTCGTCGTCGTCGAAACTCATCATGCCCATGCCGGTCGAGTCCATGTCGTCGTCTTCGGAATCGTTGTCGTTTCCAAAGTCGTCATCCATCGAATAGCCCAGGACTTTGCCCTTGCGAGTTCCTTCGGTGAACGCTGGCCCGGAATCACGAACAAGGATAGCGTCCTCGTAACCAGGGTCGACGACATTGTCATCATCGTCTGGCAATCGGTAAGGGTTTTCAGCGAGCGATGGCAAGGAATCGAAATCACCGTCGTCCTCTTCGTCCCATTTTTTGGATTTCGTGACCGCTTTGGTCTTCTTGGGTTTTGCCGCTCGCTTTTCGGTTTCTGAATCGTTAAACAGCTGTTCACGCGTTTTCGGAGCAGCTTTCTTCTTGGGGGCAGCCTTCAATTCGGCGTCCGTATCCGATCCGAGCCCTTCCATTTCTGTGGCTCGACGTTGGTCGCGTTCCTTGCGGTCTGCTTTCTTCACTCGCTTGATTTCCTCGACGGAGCGGTACAAGGCCGCAACCTCGTCCGGCGAAAGAGGGCGATAGCCACCTTCTTGAAGCATGGCCAATTTCAATGGTCCGATCGCGGTACGGCGGAGGGTGACGACGCGATGACCGAGCCTAGCGAGCACGCGACGGATTTCTCGATTCTTGCCTTCGCTCAGAGTGATTTCAATTTCCGTACAACCTTTTCGGACCTTGCGAATCTTGGCTCCATCGACTCGTGCGAGACCTTCGGCAAGATAAATCCCGCGTTGCAGTCGCCGCATTGCGTCCGGTTCCACTTGGCCAGCCACGACGACAAAATACTGTTTGGGAACGCTATGTTTAGGGTGTGCAAGACGCTGAGCAAGTTCGCCGTCATTGGTCAGCAAAATCAGCCCCGTGCTGGACGCATCCAGACGCCCCACGGGAAATAAGCGGTTGTTTCCAGGAATAAGATCGATAACTCGAGGGCGACCTTCCGGATCGCGATTCGTGCAAAGTACACCTGAAGGTTTATTGACAGCAAAATACATGGGTCGGTGACGTCGAAGCGGTTCACCATCGACCGAGATTTTGGCTTTATCGATGTCGACTTTCACCCCGACCTGTGTCACCGTTTTGCCGTCGATTTCAACTCGACCGTCCGTGATCAGTTCATCGACTTGGCGACGCGATCCAAGGCCGGCTGCGGCGAGAAGTTTGTTGATTCGCTGTTCACCAGCAAGTACGGACGAAGATTCAGCACGAGGACGCTTGGCATTGGTCATGGATGGATATCCGATTAAGAAAGACGAAATGGGCAAAGTTGCAATCGCTTGAAGATCGATTGGCAGCGTCTCACGACGCGGCAGACTTGGCTGACCCCTTCCCTTAATTGCGGCACGACCACGAATCTCGCTGGGAGATGGTGGCGTTGGTTTCGAAATCGCATACGATGGAAACCTCGGCGGCAAACGAGCCACATTTCCTGTGGAAATGCCAGAGGAATTTATGGTTCGCGGAAGTTGGGAATGGAATGATCAGCTAGCCCAACACTGCAATGTTGCTAAAGTAGTTCAGGTCTGCGATTTTGGGCAGAGCAAAAATGAACACTTTCGTTCAAAAGCACTTCAACTAGCAAAGCAATTCATGCCCACCAGTCGATTTGAGTATCAAGAGTACCTTCAGGAGCTTGCGGCAAGGCGAAAAGACAAGTCGAAAAAGACCGAAGTCGATTCTTACCATGCCACCATGAGCGGCAAGGACAAAGATTCGCTGGTCTCGCGATCGCACCGGAGCTTTTGGACTTTGTTTGCCGCTTTTTGGGGGCAATTGAGAGGGTTTCGTGGGCGAATCCTGTTTGGCTTAGCGACCCTTACCCTTTCGACGGTTCTGTCGTTGATTCCGCCGCTCGGGACCAAAATTGCAATCGATTGCGCCCTAACTGTCCCTGTGAAGCCGTTGCCGGATTGGATCGCAGCTCAAGTCGGGGAACCGTCACCGGGAGCCATCTTGGTTTGGATCGCAGTCATGGTGTCGACGGTGACACTGCTAAGGACTTGCGTGCATCTGTGGGGGCGTTGGTCATGCACGCAGGCACTCAATCAAGTTCAAATGTCAATACGCAGCCGCGTGTTCGATCATATGCTTCATATGCCGCTGCACAAAATTCAACAGCTCAAGTCGGGTGGAGCAACGAGTCTGTTGCGCGAAGACGCTGGCGGGATTGCGGAACTGGTGTTCAGCATGTTGTACAACCCTTGGCAGGCGATCGTACAGTTGACGGGAAGTCTTATCATCCTTGTTTTGGTGGATTGGCGTCTGCTGGCTGCCGGCTTGCTGTTGCTGCCCGCGGTGTATTTTAGTCATCGCACTTGGATCTACTCCATTCGGCCGCTGTATCGCGATGTCAAGCAACGTCGACAACGTATCGACTCCAATACAACGGAAACATTCGGGGGGATTCGAGTGGTCAGAACGTTTGCTCGTCAACGCAATGAAAGCCAACGTTACCTGAAGGGCAGTCACGTTCTGGTTCGGCAACAGCTTTTGGTATGGTGGCGAACGCGTCTGATCGAGATCGTGTGGGAAGTACTAATCCCGCTCGCATCGACTTTGTTGCTGGTTTACGGTGGGTGGCAGATCCTGCAATCGCAGCTGACCCTGGGTGATCTGATGATGTTTTTGGTCTACCTGACCATGCTCTTGGGCCCTATCGCTACATTGACAGGCAGCGCGGTTCAATTTCAGAATAACCTCGCTGGGCTAGACCGCATTCTGGATCTTCTTGCGTCGCCGAAAGAACTGCAAGACAGAACGGGTGCTTTGCGGCTAAACCGAGCGGAAGTCCGGGGAGAGGTTCGTTTTGAATCGGTTGGCTTTCGTTATCCAGAAAATGAGCAATGGATTCTCAAAGATTTGAATTTGCATGCGTTGGCTGGGCAGACGATTGCGATTGTCGGTCGCAGTGGTGCAGGCAAAACAACTCTTTGCAATTTAGTCGCGCGTTTCTTCGATCCTGAACAAGGCCGAATCCTGATCGATGGGATTGATTTGCGCGACGTGCAACTGCATAGTTACAGGCAGCTTCTGGGGGTTGTCGAACAAGATGTCTTTTTGTTTGATGGCAGCATTGCGGAGAATATTGCGTACGGTCGTCGCGGCGCTTCCATGGACGAAGTCATTGAAGCGGCGAAAGCTGCAGCCGCAGATGAGTTTATCGCAAAGTCACCCAAAGGCTACGAAACCTTGATCGGGGAACGCGGATTCAAGCTGAGCGGTGGGCAAAGGCAAAGACTTGCTATTGCTCGAGCGCTCTTGGCCGACCCAAGGATTTTGATTTTGGATGAAGCAACCAGCAACTTGGACAGCGAAAGCGAACGCCTTATCCAAAAGAGTTTATCGATCTTGTTGGAACAACGTACGGCGTTTGTAATCGCTCACCGTTTAAGCACCATCATTCATGCGGACCAAATCATTGTTCTTGATTCCGGGCGAATTATCCAAAACGGAACTCATGCGCAGTTGTTAGACCAACCCGGTTTGTACCAAGAGATGGTAAGATTGCAGACTGAAAGTCCGATCGCCCCCCAATGGCTTGATTCCTAGCTCTGCTTTGATAGACAAAATCGATGGCAAGAACACTCCAAGGCAATTGCCTGTTAGCGTCACCCTTCATGGACGACCCCAATTTTTTTCGGTCGGTTGTCTTGATGGTGCAGCACACCGATGAGCATTCGCTGGGGGTGATCGTGAATCGTCCAACCCATTTTAGCCTCCATAAAGTCGTATCGATGATTTGCGAGGAAAAGTGCGTTCATGAAGGAATGCTGTACTGTGGCGGGCCTGTCGATGGGCCACTGTTGGCTTTGCACGACCAAGATCAAATCGGTGGCCCAGTCTGCTTGGATGGTTTGAAAATTTGCACCGAGCAAAGCGAACTCATCAAGTTGTTTCGTACCAAGGGAGCTCGACTTAAGCTTTTCGATGGATTGTCTGCTTGGGGACCTGGGCAACTGGAGGATGAACTTGAAACAGGAAGTTGGCTGGTAACGGACATCGATGTCGACGAAGCTTTGAGTCTTGAAGAAGATCTCTGGGAATCGCTGACTCGACGCATTGGATTCAATGTCCTATCGGTGGACGACAAAATTGCAGACACCCCTACGAATCCTGAATGGAACTGATCCACTAGCCTATTCCCACTAGCCTATTCCAAGGAGTTGATTGAATGGCAAAATCAAAGACACCGTCGTCTGTTCTTATCTTGCGTTTAGCGAGCCGAATTGGGATGTTTACCATCCTTGCCGTGCTCCTGCTGAGCCCGCGTGCTTCTTTCGCACAACAAACCTCACCAACCCAACGAGACATCATGTGGAAGCAAGTGAACGAAGCGATTGAGCAAGGGCTGCCCAAAACTGCAATCGAACGTTTGGCACCGATCATTGAATCGGCTTTGCAGGACAAAGCCTACGCTGCTGCGATCAAGGCGGTTGCGAAAAAAATCACACTCAATAGCGAGATCGAAGGGGGACGTCCCGAACAACGCATCTTAATGCTGCAGGCCGAATTGCCGAAAATGCCCCAGGAAATGGCGCCGATGCTTCGAGTCTTGTTAGGGAACTGGTATTGGAGCTACTTCGAGCAGAATCGGTGGCGATTCGGTAATCGAACCAACACGGCCGCAGTCGTTAGCGACGATTTCCAAACTTGGGATCTGCAACGATTGTTTCTCGAAATCGATAAGAACTACGACCTTGCTATGCAAGATGCAAAGTCCCTGCAGAACGTTCCGATTGCTGACTATGATGATTTGTTGCCGAAGGGGTCCATGCCCGACTCCTACCGGCCAACGCTTTTTGATTTTGTCGCATTTGAAGCGATCGAATTTTATTCTCTGGGCGAACAAGCTGGTACAAAAGCAGAAGATAGCTTTGAAATCGATGCCTCTAGTGCGGCTCTGGGGTCCATGAGCGATTTCCTCGGATGGGCTCCTGCCGCGACGGAATCCTATGCGCCCAAGCTCCAAGCAATTCAACTCTACCAGCAGCTCCTTCGGTTTCATCAAGAAGATGCAGACAGCAGTGCCTTGCTGCAAACGGAACTGTTGCGCATCCGTTTCTGTCATGCGAACGCGATGGGTGAAGAGAAAGTCGCCCGAACCCTTGCACTCTTAAAATCGTTCGCCGAAACACATTCGAAACACCCGTTGTCATCGTCTGCTAGACATTCATGGGCTCAACTGTTGATGGATGCAAGTGATAGGGTGGCCGCTCGCGAAGTCGCCTTGCAGGGAAGGAACGCGTTTCCGGATAGTCCTGGTGGGAAAAATTGCCACAACCTGATTGAATCGATCGAAGCCAAAAGTGTCTCGATTACCACAGAGCGAGTTTGGACCGATCCGATGCCGTCGATTCGAATCCAATACAAGAACATTCGACAAGTCCACTTCCGTGCCATCGAAGTCAATTGGACCGAGCGGCTGGATCCAGGTCGCTGGATGCCTAACCAGATCAACGAAATCGACCGTGAAAAACTACTGCAAAAGCCAGCTGCATTGAGCTGGAAAGTCGAGTTGCCTGCAACAGAGGATTACATGGAGAATGCTATCTCCACGGAAGCTCCGAAGGGACTCAAGCCGGGCTATTACTTGGTGGTCGCAAGTGTGCGTCCAGATTTTGCAGATACCGACAACGCCATTTCGGTTAGCGACGTTTGGGTCTCCAACTTGGCTGTCGTGATCCGTCAAGCTTGGGGCGAAAATCGTATCGAAGGCTTCGTGCTCCATGCGAAGTCCGGCGAACCGATTGCCAATGCAAAGGTAAGCTCATTCGTGCGGAATAACCGTAACGGAAAATGGGATGCGACTGAATCGGTGTCAACGGACCTGAATGGGAAGTTTGCTTTCTCTGGAGCGGCTCGAAACATGCTGCTTTTGGCAAGCCATGCTGGCAATCAATTGTCGACGATGTCGGAACATTCGATCTATGCGGAGCAACCACAACCCAAGTCAGATACGCGTTATGTCCTTTTCACCGATCGAGCCATCTATCGCCCGGGGCAAACGGTTTTCTTCAAAGGCATCGCTTTGCTGGCCGACTCGACGACCGGTAAATATGCAGCGGTGCCCCGCAAGGATGTCACAATTTCCATGCGTGATATCAACTACAACGAAATCGCATCGCTGTTTCTCAAGTCGAACGACTTTGGATCCTTTCAAGGCACTTTCAGCATCCCACGAGATCGCGGAACGGGCGCGATGACGCTGCAAATCGCGGACGGCTTCGGAATCAATCAGTCGATCCAGGTCGAAGAGTACAAGCGTCCCAAGTTCGAAGTGACCATCGAGCCGCCCAAGGAAGCGAGCAAGCTGGATGTGGAAACTTCTCTGGTAGGGAAAGCAACCTCCTACACAGGGGCTGCCATCAATGGTGCAAAGGTACGTTACCGAGTGACGCGATCGGTGCGTTGGCCACGTTGGTACATGACTTGTTTCCCTTGGCGAATGCCACCCGGACTTGGCCAATCCCAAGAGATTGCGAATGGTTTTGCAACCACCGAAACCGATGGGACTTTTCAAGTTGCGTTTGTTCCTCGACCAGATCGATCGGTTCCGGAATCGGACCAACCCACCTTTGAATACTTGATCACAGCCGATGTGACGGATGGAACCGGCGAAACAAGAACGGCCTCCAAATCCATATCGGTTGGATACACTGCCTTGGAATTGGATGCGTCCGCTAAGGATTGGCAAACCACGAGCGAACCGGTTGCCATGGAGCTGTCAACGACGACGCTGGATGGCAAGGGCTTAACTGCCAAAGGCAAAATTACCCTTTATCGATTGATCGAACCGACCAGTGTCACCAGATCCAGCATGCTCCGATCTCCTTATCCCATGCTTCCACGACGAGCCATGGGAGCTCGGCCGGGGCAATTAGGAAAGCCTGCACCGAAAGCGACAAACAGTGCGTCCGAGTTTGAATTCGACGGAACCAACCCAAGCACCTGGGCTCTTGGTGATGCGATCGAAAGCAGACCATTTGAAAGCGATGCCGAAGGGAAGGCGACCGTTTCTTTTGGGCTTACACGAGGCTTCTACCGAGCCATGGTGGAATCCCAAGATGCGTTCGGCAAGCCCGTGCGAGCCGAGTGGAATCTGCGTGTCGTGGACCCAGCATCAAAATCGTTGGGGCTTAGAATCCCGAATCTCTTGGCTGCACCGAAGTGGCAGCTTGAGCCGGGCGAGAAGCTTCAAGCGATTTGGGGAACCGGATACGATCGAGCGAGAGCCTTCGTCGAAA
>JBIKLJ010000400.1:0-2964 GCA_044359895.1 Pirellula sp. | reverse complement strand
ATTGGCCATGGATACACGATGCTCCACACCGAGGACCTTATTTACCGCAATGGTATGGTTTAGTACCGCCCAACGTGACGGCGGGTCTTCCTCACCGCCCGAGACCATAAACGGTCTCGGAGACATCAGCGAATGCAGTTCGTGCAAATCGTGCCTTTTTTCAATCAACGTCTTATAGGCTCCCATTCGAGGACTGTCGTCACGAACAAGTCCTGGTTTGCGGGTCGTCGAGTCCAATCCCAGATACCATGGCTCCTGATAGTTGATGCTCTCGCGTTTTTCATCGAACACGATTCCCGGGTCGGACCAAACTGCACACGCGTATTTTTCCCACAAGCAGGATCCGAACATGGCCCACTTTCCTCCATACGAATGGCCAACAATTCCAATCCTCTCCGAGTCCACTTCAGGCATGGTCGCCAATGCGTTCCAAGCGTTGGCGGCAATGTATCCAAGATAGGAAAGCGGTTGGCATCTCGCTTGCTCGCTCAGTACTGGCATTCGAGCATTTCCACCAGGAGATCCAATCGCTAGCCCGACAAATCCTCGCCGTGCAAGTTGCCAAGCGAAATCGCGAAGCGGATTATTGCTGAGTCCAACGCTCGTTTCTGGATCGTAGTAAGGGACAAACACAGCGGGAAATGGACCTGGTCCGTTCGGTATCAGAATATAGCCATCACTCGTTTGATCCGGGGCAATTTGAACGCGCACACGGCGTTGTGTCACGTTTTCACGAACGCTAGTTTCGAGTATCTCGATGGTTGGACGTTCGACAACAGGCGGCCACGAGCCCAGAATTCCCACCCAAGCTGCCTGGATTTCTTTCCTTCTTCGTTGCCAGTCCGCTTGAGACGCAACCAAGTTACCATCGTTAAAAAAAAGCGGAGATCGCATCTTTGCCAATTGGTCCCGATACTCGAGGGGCACAGTTGCAAAGGGAGCCTCACTTGTCGTTTGCGAAAACGAAATCTCAGCCGTGTTCGAGATCAAGGCGAAAGCCGCAGCCTTGCCGAAAAAGGCTCGTCTCAGTTCGTGATGATCCATGAATTAATTCTCTCGCGTAACTTTCCGAACGGGTCGTTGCGGTTCCCACCCTTGGGGGGAATGTCCGCCATTCTCCGAAATGCAAGTCTATGCCATCCATAAGAAGCATATCGCAGTTGACCAACGAATTGCAATCCTTCCCTTGCGCCGATTTGCTACAATAGGGTTCTCCAACGAACCCCTCCCTAGGTCCAGCAACAGCATCGGCTTTCTATGGCTCGCTCCAATAAGGGCTCTATCGACCAGCGTCGCAGTTTCCTGATCGCGTCAGCAACCGGCTTGGCTGGATTGTCTGTAGGTGCCTCTAGACCATTGCTTGCTAGGAATTCAGAACTTCCAGCGAACCACATGGGAGGCGGCAAGGCAAAGTCAGTAATCCTGTTCTTCTTGTGCGGTGGCTCCTCGCACATCGACATGTGGGATCTCAAGCCTGATGCTCCCTCGGAGTATCGTGGTCCGTTTTCGCCGATCGCAACATCCGCCCAAGGCGTCATGATCGGTGAGCATCTGCCTCTCACTGCCAAACAGATGCATCATTTAGCGATTGTTCGATCCGTGGGCGCTAGCGTCAGTACGAATGACCACCACGCTGGGTACTACTATCAACTGACAGGCCACGTTCCCGACCCAACTTTCTTGTCGCAAGGAAACGACCGAAGACCTTATGCCGATGATTGGCCGTTCATTGGGTCTGTTGTGGGATCGCAAAGACCGCTTCATCCGAGTCTACCAAATGCGATCACACTTCCTCACATGCCAAGCAAAGCTCCCTACACACGGCCGGGACAGTTCTCGGCCAAACTGGGAGTAGAATACGATCCGTTTTATGTGAACGGCAGTTTGGCGGAGCCGCTCACGTTTCAGGCACCTTCGTTAACTTTGTCTGGTGATGTGACTCCCGAGATGTTGCAATCCCGCAAACTCCTGTTGGGAAAGCTAGATAACGCTCGAGCCAAGTTTGAAAACGTAGCCGCGATTCGAACCTGGAAGCAACATCAACAGCGATCGATCGAACTGATGATGTCTTCGAGCACCACGAATGCGTTCGATGTAGCGAGCGAACCTGAATCGATTCGCGAACGATATGGAAAGACGGTCAACTCGATGAGCTTGTTATTGGCACGTCGATTGGTCGAAGCGGAAGTACCATTTGTTACTGTCTTTTGGAAAGAAAACGAAGCCATCGCAGACAAATGCAAAAGTGAAGGAGGCTGGGACACGCATGGCAATAACTTCGGTTGCCTCAAGGAGAATTTGCTCCCCGAGTTCGATCAGGCATTTTCCGCTTTGGTAGAGGATTTGCACCAACGAGGCCTACTGGATCAAACGCTACTGTTGCTGACAAGCGAGATGGGGCGACAACCCAAGATCGGGGATCCACGCTCTGGCGGTCCAGGCGGCGCAGGTCGAGATCATTGGACCCATTGTATGAGTGTCGTCATGGGAGGGGGCGGCATTCGAGGTGGCCAAGTTTACGGTTCTAGCGATCGATTCGCCGAGTATCCAGCGGATCATCCTGTGACACCTGCAGATATCGCAAAGACAGTATATCACGCTATGGGTATCGGGAATCTTCAAGCCCGCGACACCCAAGGAAGACCGTACCATTTACTAGAAGATGGCAAACCCATTACAACGCTGTTTTCTAGCTAGCCCAGAAGGACCTCAAAGGAACACAGCATTGGATCGGGTAGTAGCTACCCTACAAATGAATCAATCGACAAGCTAAGCCTGCTGCCACCAAACTTCTAAGAGCAAGAGAACCAAGCTCGGCTCCAGTGCAGAATTTTCTAAAAACACAGAGACATCTGAGTTCTCGTCAAGCGGTTTGGGCGATTTTTTCAGGTTTTTGCGGTTGCAAAAAAGCTTCGAATCTCCGGGGTCTTGGCAAGGAGGGATTGGATGTATCGGTTTTGGTCG
>JBIKLJ010000401.1:0-2964 GCA_044359895.1 Pirellula sp. | reverse complement strand
TTGCCTCATGTGCCGTTGTGCGATTTGGTTTTGGTCATGAGCGTGCAGGCGGGGTTTGGTGGCCAGTCCTTCAACTCCGTTGCAGTCGATAGGCTTCGGCAGTTGCGAACTCAGTTTGGCCCCGATCTGCTGTTGGAAGTGGATGGTGGCGTGAATGAGTCGACGATTGGTCGGTGCACCGGTAATGGAGCGGACTTGCTCGTGGTGGGTTCCGCTCTTTTTCGTCAGGCAAACTACGTGGATGCCATGGCGCGTTTGAATGCCGCGATCGTCCCAGCAAATTGCTGATTCGGTCGCTTGCTGTCACTCCTTGGATTATTTTTTATGTGTCAGATTGTAGTCGTGCGGCCGGGTTCCACCCTTTTTGATGACCAAGAGCGTATCAAAGGCTGTTTAGACATGCCTCTCTCGGAAGCGGGCATCGAGCAGGTGCACAAGGTCGCGGACGAGATGGCGAAGTTATCATTATCGATGATTTATGCCGCCCCTTGCGAATCCGCTCAAAGCACGGCCAAGGGCATTTCGGACCAAACCAAGACGAAGTGGAAGGTTTGCGATTGCTTTCGCAACCTGGACCACGGCTTATGGCAAGGCAAGCTGATCGACGAAGTGAAGCGTCAGCAACCTCGCCTTTTCAAACAACTTCAAGACAATCCACGAGCTTTTTGCCCACCGGGTGGTGAAACGGTTGCAGAAGCGGAAGCTCGCGTTGAAAAGATGCTTGCCAAACTCTGTAAGAAGCATGCAGACGAAACCATTGCGATCGTGATTCCGGAACCGATGGCTTCCCTGGTTGCAAGCAAGTTGAAGGCTACCGACTTGCAAGACGTTTGGAAGTCGGAGCAAGATACGGGTGGTTGGGAAATGATTGATTCGGAATCCCACGATACCCTGCTGTCGACTCAGTCGAACCATGAATCGCACGTCGAACTCTCGCCATCACTCACTTCTCAATTACCCTCCTCGCAGCAAGCAACATCGGCGGAAGGCAGCTATGATGGGGCGAAGAATGGTTTACGAGCGAATTCTCGCGACGAGCAAACAGCGGCCGTTGCCATCCCTTATTTTGGACTTTAAATAGACTTAGATTGACATGACAGGTACACAAGAAATTTCAACTGAATCGAGCCCGACCACGAAGCGTGGAATTCCAGAGGGGCTATGGATCAAATGTCCGGGTTGCGGTGATTCGATCTACCGGAAAGAGATCGAACGTAATTTGAACGTCTGCCCGAAGTGCAAATATCACATGTACGTCTCGGCTCGCGATCGAATGGTCCAATTGTTGGATGAAGGGACGTTCGACATTTGCGATGAAGACGTCATGCCAACCGATCCTCTTTCCTTTTCGGACAAGAAAAAATACTCGGAGAGGCTTGTTGCCGAGCAGGCTCGGACAGGTCTAAGCGATGCTGCTTTGTGTGGAACGGGAATGATTCGGGCACGCCGAGTCGCGATCGCGGTCACCGATTCCGCCTTCATCATGGGCAGCATGGGCTCGGTCGTTGGCGAACGTCTGACGCGGCTTATTGAACGAGCCACCAAGCATTCGCTTCCATTGATCATTGTGAGCGGATCCGGTGGGGGGGCTAGAATGCACGAAGGGATTCTATCCCTGATGCAGATGGCGAAGGTCTCTGCGGCCCTTGCTCGTTACCACGCCAACGGCGGACTTTACATCAGCGTGCTGACCAACCCAACCATGGGTGGAGTCGCTGCGAGCTTTGCGAGCCTTGGCGATATGGTTTTTGCCGAGCCCAAGGCGCTGATTGGCTTCGCTGGTCCCAGAACCATCAAAGCCACTTTGAAGATTGAATTGCCCATCGGTTTCCAAACCAGTGAATTCCTTCTGGAACATGGCTACATCGATCGCATCGTGGATCGATGGCGATTGAAGACGGAAATCGCCGCCGTGATTGACTATTGCGGCAAACGCTAAGCGGCATGCTGATTTAGACGTTTAACAGTCTCCTCAAGCGTACTTTGCTGCCTTGATAGTACGTCTACGGAGACTGTTATACGAAATGCCGTCTGACTGTTAATCCAAATGCATTTGGAAGCCGTTCCCTCGCTCACCGGCTCGTTGCTTGAGTGAAGTCGTTATTGGGTAAGGGCCGTACGACGGACTTCCTAGTCCGTCCGTGGGGAATTCGACGGACTAGGAAGTCCGTCGTACCATGAAATCATCAGCCCGTCACGCTTCGGGTTGTGAATGAGCTTGTGAATGTAACTTTGGGAACATCGCGACTGACGCCTGCGTTTCAAACGGGCTCAAACTGCATGTCGAAGGTTTGGGCTACGGCTTGATTGGTAACCTTGCCTCGGTGGATGTTCAGCGATTCTCGCAGCGGCTTCGATTCGGAAATGCTCGAATCAATCCCTTTCTCAGCAATGTGAACGACCCACGGCAAAGTTACATTGCACAATGCGAACGTGCTGGTACGTCCAACTGCCCCTGGCATGTTCGTTACACAGTAATGAACCACATCATCCACGACATAGGTTGGCTGACGGTGTGTGGTTGGGCGACTGGTTTCAATGCACCCACCTTGATCGATGGCAACGTCGATGATCACGCTGCCTGGCTTCATCAGCTTGAGATCGTCTTTCTTAACCAGATAAGGAGCTCGGGCGCCAGGTATCAGAACGGATCCAATCACCAAGTCGGCCCGTCGCAGCTGCTCGCGAATCGTATGCCGATCGCTGAACAGTGCGTTCACGTTAGGCGGCATTACATCATCCAAATAGCGAAGCCGATCCAGGTTGACATCCAAGATGGCCACGTCTGCTCGAAACCCTGCTGCGATCCTGGCCGCGTTCGTTCCCACGACACCACCACCCAAGATGGTGATATGCGCGGGTGCCACACCAGGCACTCCACCTAAAAGAATGCCTCGCCCCATTTGAGGTCGCTCGAGATACTTTGCCCCCTCTTGGATGCTCATGCGTCCAGCCACTTCGCTC
>JBIKLJ010000167.1:0-10748 GCA_044359895.1 Pirellula sp. | reverse complement strand
ATTACGTTGCTTCGGTGGAGGATAGAGCACTGGTGGGAACCAACTCGAGCGCCACTGGAGTCAAAAAACAAGCCAGGGGTTGCTTCGGTAGCCCCTGACTTCTTTCGTGCATGTCGGCTTGTTTTTTTAGTAATGCGAAAAATCCAACGTGCTGAAGCGGAGCCATTTCAATTTTTTTTCACCCACTGATTCTGCGGAAGACCCTTTTTTTTGGGGGGTGGGCTGACAAGAGACAGAGCAAGAGGCCGCGACGTCCAACAACTTCCGGGTCGCGGCGGTCACATAAGCGAAACGGAAAATTCAAAAACAAACACTATTTTTCATCGGAATTTGGTCCAGATCTTATTTTCTTCATTCCTTCCATAAACTCATCTTTCGAGATGGCACCGTCTTTGTCAGCGTCCAATTCATCCATGCGTCCCTTAAGTCGTTCGGAGATCTCATCTCCCTCGATCTTATTGTTCATGTCGGTATCCCTTTTCGCGAAGATTGCCTCGAGTTGTTCCTCCATCCCCTCTGCTTCACCGTTCTTGCCCTGACCACCTTCTGCGGAAGAACTGCCACCGCCACCGCCACCCATGCCTGCTAGAGTCGGACGCTCTTTCGGAACATCAAAAGAAACGTTCCCTTGTGCGACTTTGGATTGCTCTTGAAGGAAGAATACTTGAGTCATCAACCATGGCCCTCCAAAATAACCGCCAACAAGCAAGGCTACTGCAAACAAAAGGAATGGAATGGAAACCAACGAACGCTTTTTTGTAGAGGGCTCGGGCGCTTGCTCGGTCATGAAAACAGCCTTGGATAGTTTGGTAGAAGAATAATTCTGGTTCGGATTGTAGCCTGTGAAAAGGATACAAAACAGGCGTCATTGCAAACAAAGGCCCCTGACAACTTTTTTTGATAACATGCAAAAAGGGAAAACAACCACCTTCCTCAAGAGTAGCTTCCGCCCCCCTCATCCCAGCTACCTTCTTTTTTCCCGAACTAGACACCAACCCATCAAGCCTTCAACGTTTGGGCCCTAGTGGTCGCTCGGGGGTGCTTCCAGATTTGGGTTAGGAGCATGAGGATAATCAACAGGCTGGTATTGTATTGCGAGTTCAGGAGTTTCCAGCTTGGCTTGCTTCTGGGACAAGGACGTTAAGGCCCGATCCAAAATACCACTGCTAAGCAACGTACGCTCGACGGGGTAACTTGGTCGCCCAGTATGGCACATGCTTTCAATTCCCTTCAGCAAGTAAGCAAAATGGGGATAGTAGGGTTCTGTTCGCTCTTCGAATCGCGTTGCCCTGGGATTTTGTTCTCCTGCTCGCTTGATCGCCACGGAGATCCCGGTTGCTATTCCTGGCAACATAAACACGGCACCCAGGAGCCCATCGGCATACTGAAATAAAAACAGGGTCGGGTCCTTCGCTGAACGCGCACGATCCGGATTGTCGCAGACCTGCGCAAGAGCGACATCAAATGTCTCTTTGGAAATCACCCCGTCATCCAACACCTTCCAAACCGCATCCCCTTGCAGGCATTGTACCCACTTCACGCCTGTCTCAGCCCCACGGCGCCTTTCAACGAGACATTGGAAGCAATCGAGCGAATGAAAACCATAGATATCCAAATGAGAATAGCCGATCCCGACCGCGGCTTCGATCTCGCATTGCATGGGTAGTGTCAAGTCAGGGTCGCGATACGTCATGACCAGTGAAGAACCTGCCATGAAGGGTACCTTCAATTCCATCGCCCGATCGTACATCCACTTGGCATCGACCCATTGCGGCCCAAGATGCTTATCATTGAAAACAGGAACGACCCGATCGTACTTTTTGAAAGCGTCTGTGATTTCTTCCAAGAAGCGTCGGCGTGGGTACAAAACTTGCCCGAGCTCACTCGTCGGGTAGTTTCCATGCTCCCCGATGCTAATGACCCCATCCACCGGAATATGGTCGCTTCCTGCGGTTAATGCCTTTTCGATGGTATCGAAAACTGGAACATGGTGCATTTTTGCGGTGGCCAATCCGATATCTCGATCGCCAATTTGTTCGATGTAGATCGAAGCCAATTGCAGTGCCGGCCCTTGGCCACCATCCTGCTTCCAACCCTCAAGAATTTTGCCAAGGAGAACATCGGCGTGCGAGCCCTTGAAGTAAGTTGTCACAATGGCCGCAACGGATTTGGGTTTTAGCGAAAGGTTCGTTTCGCTACGAGCGAAGCGGGCAAAACTAACGCCGGCGGTTGCTGCTGCTGAGCCAATCAGCCAGTTGCGACGATCCAGATGGTTTGGTTCCATGCGGTCACTCTCGATCTTTGTCATTGGTGCTTGAAAGGCTAGAAGTCTAGTAGCCAGAATCTACCATTGGAATCAACCTGATCCGCATTCGCCAGTCGCTACGTAGGTTTTCCTAGGGAATCCGTTCCGTAGGCCGTAACAAGCGGTAGCGCAGTTACGGCAAGCAGGCGGGGTTACCACTGAAGATATTCTTCTAACGAATCGCGAATCAAGTCGACTGACGGCTCAACACCTGTCCAGAAATGAAAGTCAGCCGCAGCTTGGTAAGCCATCAGTTCTACAGGCTCGAAAAGTTCGATGGAAGCTTCTGCCAGAAAGCCCTTCAGCAAACGGTTCGGTGGTTCTGCGGACGGATGCAACATCATGCACTTTGCGTTGGAAGCCCAAATGAGTGAAGTAAGTTTTCGCAACTGAAGTTGGGTCGGGGCAGTTTCAAGAATCAGAAATTGGATCGGCTGACCGCTATCGACAATCATGTCCACAGGCAGATGGAGGTCATTACCTGGTTCTACCCCCGAGGATGATTCCAAGGGCTGACTGGCAATCGATTCGCTTGGAGAATCGATCGAGACGTTATGCGTTTCGGTGCATAGCGATAGCACTCGAGATTTATCGAATGGGTTTGCGAGTTGAATGGCTTTTGCTGTGGCTGGCGAATCGATCACTGCAATGAAACTTTTTGACTCTGCGACGGTGTCCGAAGGTGCAGACGAAGCATCTTTGTCGGCTGGGGATGACGGCGCGGGCAAATTGGTTTGGACCAATTTTGAAATAGCTGTCCCTAAGGTATTATCCCCAAGCCAAGAATTTCGATCGGACCGAGCGACATTGACCTTACCCAATGCGAGTGCAGATTCGGTAACGCTGTCCAGCATCGGGATCGCGGCCGATTGAAACGGATCGAATACTGCGACTCCATCGAGCCCCAGAGCTTGAATGCCGCGAAACGCGGTCTCAAACAGATTGGGACTGACTTGCGATGTAAAAAAACGCCAGTCAACGCCGACTGCTTGAGCCGCCCTGTACATTACGAACTGCGTTGGATTTCCCGCGACAGGATTTCCGACGCAGCAAACATGAGGTTGAAGAACGCGGGTGATGGTCATTGCCGTTAAAAGGTTAGCGATAAGGAACCGATTCGCTTTTGCGCTTCGGCCATCATCGCATCTTCCGCCGCTTCATCTTGTGCTTCGTAAGTGACCGAAAACCGCAAGAAACTGCCCGCATCATCCCAAGGCACCGTCACCATCGAGTGCTCAGTGATGAAATACTGGGAGGCTTCTTCGGCGTTGACAAATTGTGGCCCGCCGGGAATTCCCTTGGGAGCTTTCGTGTACAAGAAATAGCTGCCGCCGGGAACTTCACAAGTAAAGCCGCAAGCCTTGAGGCATGTTACCAGCTTCTGCAGCCTTCTTCGGTACTTTGCGTTGATTCGCTTAGGGATGTCGGGCGAATCGAGAGCGGTGATCGCTGACTTTTGAATCGCTCCAAATTGACCGCTGTCGCAATTGTCTTTGACATCCGCAAAGGCTTGCACGATTTTGGCGTTCCCGCAAACCCAACCAATTCGCCAGCCGATCATGTCGAACCCTTTGCTCATGGAATGCACTTCCACCCCAACGTCCATCGCGCCGGGTACTTGGAGGAAGCTGAGCGGTTTATCACGAAAACTGAGCAGGATATGAGCCGCATCTTGAACGATGATGAACTGATGTTGATGAGCAAGTTCGATCATGCGGGAATAAAAATCCCGAGTGGCAACCTGGCCCGTTGGACTGTTTGGATAGTTCAGGACCAGCATTTTGGTTTTGGCCCATATGTCTGCCGTGATTTTGCTGAAATCGGGGAAGAAATTGTTCTCAGCCAGCAAGGGCAAGCGATGCACCGTTCCGCCATAGTACTTGGTATGAGTACCAGCGACGGGGTATCCGGGGACGGTCATCATGGTGATGTCACCTGGGTTGATAAAACACGCAGGCAGCATGGACAACGCCGTTTTGCTGCCGATGCAATGGTTGATTTCGGTCAACGGATCGAGCTTGACTTGAAATTCACGTTCCATAAAGCGGCTGACGGCCTGCTTGTATTCGGCTGGGCCGTTGTCCATGTAGCCACGATTTTCTGGCTTGTTGACCTCCAAGGACATTTGATTCCGCACTTTTTCGTCGGCCATCGAATCATTTTCGCCGATGCCGAAGTCCAACAAGCTTCGGGTGGGATAGTCGGCCAGTGCCTTCCGTTTGGCTCGCTTGATCTTCTCGAACTTGTAGATTTCGTTGACCTTGCCGTACTGGATACCGCCAATACGCTCAGCGAACAGGCTTTGAAAGTAGGGGTCTTGAACTTCAGCGGCAGGCTTGGAAACGGCGGGTGCAGTCGACATATTGAAGCAAATAAATGAGTTGGTTGGATCAAAACAAATGGATACAGGATGGGTGTTCAAGGGGCTGGAGTCTGATCGCTACCGTTGCCCGAACATGGGAAGCGATCTTCGCATCCACATTCTAAGGTCACCGTAGCCAAACCAACTTGATTTTTGCTTCAACCCCAAAAATCACTTTCGTATCATACGTTTGAAATGCACTTTGTTCCACCTCAGACGTTTCTTCGATTGCGTTGAAAAGAGCCGTTGCGCAATTCGCGTTGATGTACTGCCGCAGATTGCTCTTAGATTGCAATTTGCGCCTCGGGCTATCCCCAAGAGAGGATCTTTTGCCGGGAATCCTTCACGCGGCTAGCGCCCACGGTTCACAAAAAACCATGCGAAACCGCATGCATCCATCGCTTTTTCCGTTGGATTCCGGCTAACTTTCAGGCAAGAAAATCCAAGGACTTGATCGTCGGGGGAATTGATCCGGTGTGGATTAAGCTATAATTGGACCAGCGTTGCGAGATTGATGATCGGGTGTAAAGGATCGGAATGCGACCACTCGCGTATTGTTTTTTAGCTCTTGTTTGGATTGTTATTCCTGCGGATTCCGTCTGGAGTAGCTGCGGGGATCACCTTGCGCATTGGAAGCACGGCGACACAATGCACACTGTGGTTGTTCAGTTTCCTATTACCCCCGAAGATCGTCCGATTTCTCCATGTGCTTCCGGGAGTTGCAAAGGTATCGCTTCCCCGCTCGATTTTGCAAGCACCAGTCCCACGGACAAGTGCGTCCATCTCAATCGTCTGGACTCTGATTCCGAGCACAAGGCACCGAGTCCGTTTTCATCTTGGGACCTCTGTCCCCCGATTCAGCCATCGATTGATCTAGCGACTCCGCCGCCGCGGAGCTAATCGCATTTTGTCGGTTGCCATACTGCATGTTTGCTGCAGCCAAGAACCGAAAAAGTGTACGATAACGGCTATGAAGTTTCCCGTGGCACGGGTCTAGCGGCAAAGAGACTGCAAATGCGGAATCATTTTGAATCAATTCATCAAGGGAAATTCTGAAATTACATGGACGATCGCACTGGTGTTTACCGTTTGACTTCCAGGGAAGTTCTTCCCTGGAAGGTTTGCTGGATAATTGCGGGGTGCATGGCGTTAAGTTCCGGTTGCACTCCAAAAACCTCCATCGTTACTCAAGAGCAGATGGCATTGAAAGATCGCTCGATCGCATTGCTAGAAAATGCAGGGGGCCAGAAACAGGATAGCAAGGAACTCGTGGAAGCTGCCGAAGGATTTGCTAAGCTGTCCAAGGCCTTTCCTAACGATACGCTAGGCCCAAGAAACTTGCTGGTCACTCTGTTGCTACGTCTGCAAAATACGCAAGAGTTGGAAAAACCTGAAGCCTATGAGTCGATTTGCAAAGAAATCGAGGCGACCATCGCGAACCTCCGCCGACTAACTCCCAACTTGCCCGATGCAGATGACATGGAGGCTAGGTACTACGCGGTGCGTTCCGAACGTGAATTGGCTATCCAATCTTGGCGCAAAGCCGCGAAGAATGAAAAGGCAACCGACGTCATCCTCTATCAAACGGTGGATGCGCTTACCATGGATTACCAGACGGACTCCAAGCAAGAGATACGTTCGTTGCTAGAGAAAGCAACCAGACTGTCCCCCAATAGTGTTGTTTTCTCGATCGCATACGTCGAATCATTGGCAACGAACCAAGACAAAAAAGTTTTGGAAGAGATCAATCGGCTGAAAGAACTGCTTCGCCCAATCATCGCTCGTACCGACAGCAAGTTACCGGCTTTGATGGAAAAAATCATAACCGATGCACAAAATGCAAATTGGCAGGGCGTTAAGACAGGGGCTCGTGTGATCTTCAACTCCGTCAATTCCGATCCTTCGTTCGGAAATGATCGCAACCTACTGAAGCCTCACGAGCTCGAATATGTTCAATTGGACTTTCAGCAAGGCGTGCTTCCATTGGCGGCTCGCACGATTGCTACAACCTCGCAGAAATTCGAAGAAACGACGAAATTCGACATTGAGAACATCAGCACCAAAGTAACCGCCATTGCTTCGGAGGACTTTAATCTCGACAGTCGATTGGATCTGGTAACCGCAACCAGCAAACAGCTTGCGGTATGGAGCTGGTCGAACACTGCGTCCAAAGATTCCGGAAAATCATTCGCGACCACTCAACTGGCTCAGTTCGAACTTGACATCGAATGCAACGGATTGGTGCTGGTGGATTTGGATCGAGACTTCCAGTTACGCAAAGATCAATTTCCAATATCGGCTTTGCCCACCACGGCGGCTCCCGACGCAGCCCCGAACCCTAACGCCATGCTGGTGGATACCGATGTGGATGTGGTTGCCTACGGTACAGATGGGGTTCGATTGTTGCGAAACGATCTTGATAAAGAAACGGGAAAACGAAGCCTGACTTCTGTTTCTTTGTCTGAAGAAATGGCGGCCTTGCGTGGCGTGCTGGCCATTGCTTCGATTGACTTCGACCATGACTCCGATCTCGATCTGATCGTTTCAAGTGAATCTGGAATCTCGCTTTGGTCGAACCGAGGCGACTGGACTTTTGCAGATTTCACTTCCTATTCAAGACTTCCGCCCGCAACAACACGTGTCGATTCGATACTCGCTTTGGACTTGGATCGAAACGTTCTCAATGATTTTTTGCTGGGAACGGAATCGGTAGATCATCCAGTTCTTCTGACGAACAATTTGCATGGACGTTATCAAGTTCGCGATCAAAACTGGCAAGGAAAATTGGCTGGGGCCTGCCGTGCGACGGAGGTCATCGATGTCAATCATGACGCGTGCTGGGATGTTGTTTCGTGTGGCAAGCAAGGAACTCGCATCACCACGATGAAGTCCATCGGACGTCACAGTTGGCTTCCTGATTCGACAGTCGAACTTTCGAAGCAACCGGCCAGTGGACTGCTTGTGACCGACGTCGATAACGATGGCTATGCTGACACGGTTGTTTGGGGGTCAGCCGGCTTAGAGCTGTTTCGTGGGGGAGAAGATGGAAAGCTGGTTCGAGACGCCAAGGCTCTTCAACTGGACCAAGCGATTGTTTCCACCATCGCCGTGGATGCGGACGAAGATGGCGATGACGATCTCATTTGCCTTGGGAAAGACGGAAAGCTCCATGGCTTCGAAAATCAAGAAGGCAACAGCAACCATCATCTAGAGCTCGTTATCCGAGCCGATGAAGATGGCCAGCAAAGTCCAAGCGCACGCTGCAACATGCATGGTGTAGGCAGCTTGATCGAACTGAAATCCAATGGACTGTATCAAGCAAAAATTGTTCGCGGTACACGAACACGGTTCGGCATCGCGAAAAAAACCGGTGCAGATATCTTAAGGGTTTTATGGACGAACGGAATTCCGAACAACGTGATAAACCCGAGCAATCGATCGACGATCTTTGACCAACAGAACTTAGGCGGATCCTGCCCTTACTTGTATGCTTGGAACGGAAAAGAGTTCGAATTCTGTACAGACTGTCTTTGGGCTGCACCCATCGGATTGCAATTTGCCCAAGGTGTTGCAGCTCCAACGCGCGAGTGGGAGTATCTTAAGTTGGATGGCAAAAACATCGTGCCTCAAGACGGACGCTATCTGCTTCAGGTCACCGAAGAACTCTGGGAAGCGGCCTACTTTGATTCCATTGAATTGATGGCGATCGACCATCCCAAAGAAGTCGATGTTTTCACTAACGAGAAAGTGGGCCCGGCAGATTTGGCCGAGTTCCGAGTTCACACCGTCGAGGATCGAATCAAGCCCGCGAAAGTGATGGATCAAACCGGTAAAGATGTCACTCAGACAGTCCTGGTTCGTGATCAGAAATACACAAAGAGCTGGAACGAGGGGTTCAATCAAGGGCTCGTGGAGGATCATTGGCTGGAGTTGGATTTGAACGAGAAGAAGGAACAGGGTGAATCGGTAACTTTGTTCATGACCGGCTGGGTTTTTCCCACGTGCACTTCGCTCAATCTGTCGATGTCCGAAAACAGCTTGAAGCCAAAATTGCACCCACCATCCATTCAAGTACCCGACTCCGAAGGCAAATGGACCGAAGTCATTCCTTATGCTGGCTTCCCAGGCGGCAAGACGAAAACAATCGCTATCGACTTGACTGGCAAGTTTCTATCCGAAGACCACCGCGTTCGAATTGTTACGAACATGGAACTCTGTTGGGACGAGGTGTTTTGGACCCGTGGCCAGGCAGGTTCGCTGAGTCACACCGCGATGGAAGTTCCAAATCGGTATCGAATCACAAAGCTCCCAGTGCTTTCGGCAGACTTGACGTACCGTGGTTTTTCGGAGCTTGTTCCGCAACCGGGGAACGCGCCGAAGCGTTATGAACATAGCCGTGTGACGACGGAATCGATTTGGCCACCGATGCTGGGCAATTTCACTCGCTTTGGAGACGTGAAGGAACTGATTACGGACCAGGACGACCTACAAGTCGTGATGGGAGCCGGGGACGCGTTAACCTTGGAATTTTCGTCAGAAACGGAACCAATTCCAGACGGCTGGGTCAGGGACTTTATTATCTACAACGTTGGATGGGACAAAGATGCGGACTTGAATACAATCCATGGACAGTCTGTAGAGCCGTTGCCGTTTCGCGCGATGTCGCAATACCCGTACGCACCGAACGAGTCTTTCCCGTCATCGCCCAAGCATTCCGAGTTCCTGAAGAAGTACCAAACCAGAAACCTGGAGTTTGGCACCTTCTGGAACCAAATTCGCGACTCGCAAGGGACTACAAACGCTGAATAAAACCCGAGACAAGAATCACGTTCAGACGGAGCCGCGGGCGCTAGCCGCGACACCCGTTTTTGAAGTATTTCGTTCCGCGGCTAGCGCCTACGGCTCCTAGGAAACAGCCATCCTCATTTCCAACATATCTTGATTGAAACCATCAGCAGATCGACGAAGAATATGAATCGCACAGGCATTGTCAACGCACTGATCGGACTGTTATTGACGCTCGCTCTTCCGCGTTGCGCAAATTCCCAAACCATGGAATATCCGCTGGCTGTTGCAGCCGCCGCGGATGGGTCCTTGTATGTTGCTGATCGAAATCTGCCTGGAATTTGGAAGATCCAAGACGGTGTTCCCTCGGTCTATTTCCAAGCCTCCAAGACCTTTCGCACCCCGCTCAATGCGGTGCGATGCCTTGCGGTGGATGCCAGCGGAACCTTATACGCTGGTGATTCCTCGACTCGCGAAGTTTACCGCTTCGACGCCTCAGGCAAACCGCAGCCGCTCACAACAGGCGGCATCGGCATCCCCATGGCGATTGCGTTGAATTCCAAAGGGAACTTGTTGGTTGCCGATCTGGAGCAACATAAGATTTTTGAAGTCCCATCGGCAGGAGGCAAAGCAACTGAATTTGCGAAGGTCCAAGCCCCTCGAGGTCTAGCAATCGATGGGAAGGACCGCGTTTGGGTTCTATCCAATTCCAAGCAGCCCTTGGTTCGAATTGACGAAAACCGCAAAACCGAGGTGCTCATCGAAGAGGCCATGTTTGAGTTCACGCATCAATTGGTACTTGATGGTGAAGAAACCGCGTACTTTTGCGACGGCTATGCCAAGACGCTTTGGAAAATGAAGGCTGGCGGAAAGCCTGAAAAAATGTTTGTTGGCGAACCGCTCAAAAATCCGGTTGGATTGGGGCTGGCAGGCGACCAACTTTTGGTTGCCGATCCCCATCAGAAAACGATCTACACCCTACCGAAGAGCGGTGCGACAACCCTTGTTGACATGGTGAAAAAGTGAACGAAACCTCCGTCCCAGACAAACCAGCACGAAAGAAGTATGTACCGGCCATCGGGCCAAAACTGAAAAAGCTTTTGTACGTGCTGTTCGCCTTGCTATCGGTTTTGGGGGCGAATTCGTTGTACTTGGCAACGATCACTTTTTTGGAATGGCAACGTGGTGATTCGTACCAGAATCAGTTTTACATGGCCATGTTCCTGGGGCACATCGCTATTGGTTTGGTATTTCTGGTTCCGTTCCTTGTGTTTGGCTTGATTCACCTTTTTACTT
>JBIKLJ010000166.1:0-10760 GCA_044359895.1 Pirellula sp. | reverse complement strand
GCTCGGTAAGCTCGGGACTCTTCTGTTCGCCTAAAACAATTCGGTCGACAACCACGAATGCCCGGCCTTGGTCTGCAAACTTCTTGGCCACCGCTTCGCGCTGGTCATCTGCCAGATGCACCATGGAACCATTCGCAATCAGACGTACAAATCCATCCGCTTGCAAATCAAAAAGTCGCTCGGACAATTCACTTTTGGTAGCCCACTCGATTTCAAAACCGATCATGGCACGTCCTGCTGGTAGCTTCGACAGCGCTTCTAGAATCGATTTCGGAGTGTGGGAGACAACGGGCCGCTTACAGGTATGGCAATGCAAGGTGGCGTGCTTCGCAAAAACAATCCGCAGGTATTCCAGCATTTCGCTAGCCGTTCCAACGGTGCTTCGGTTGTTGCGGGAACGTTGTTCGCGCGTGATTGCGATCGAAGGAGGAAGATTCGTAAGGGAGTCGAATTTGGGTTTATCGATTCTTTGCAGGAACTGACGACTGTAGGCGGAGAAGCTCTCGATATAGCGACGTTGGCCTTCGGCATAGAGCGTGTCCAGCGCTAGCGATGTCTTTCCACTGCCGCTGACTCCGCAAATCACCGTCAGTTTTCCGAGCGGGATTTCTAGATCGATTCCCTGAAGGTTGTTCTGCCTAGCACCACGAAGAGAAATACAATCCATTGCCGGGCGTCAATCTGTAGAAGTCGTTGGGTAACAAATGAAGACAATCAAGTATACGGGGCTGACTATTGTTGCCTGTATCGATCCAATGGACAACTTCGAGTCGATACCCCGTCAACCAGTATTTGCCGCAAAAATTCGAACGCGGCCCGCGTTTCGATGGCTATTGGCTCGTAACGCTTTGGACTTCTGTAAGGACCAACGGCGTTTCCTTTTGCAAGGTCTGCACGGTCGATGTCGGTTTCACGCGGAAGAACAGAACATATAAGGCCGGCAGATTGATCAACGTCAGGAAGGTTGCGATCGATAACCCTCCCATGATGGCAATCGCCATGGGGCCCCAAAACACGCTTCTCGTTAGCGGAAACATTGCAAGAATCGCGGTCGCAGCGGTCAAGATCACGGGCCGTGCCCGGCGAACCGAAGATTCGATCACCGCTTCCCATTCCGTCAATCCTTGCGCCATGTCCTGCTCGATCTGGTCTACCAAAATAACGGAGTTGCGCATGTCCATACCTGCCAATGCGATCACCCCCAGAAGCGAGACAAATCCGAACGGAGCGTTGAAGAGATGCAAAAAGGCAACCGCACCAATCAGCCCAAGCGGAGCGATTCCGAAAATCAGAATCATCTTCTTGAAGCTATGGACTTGTGACATCAGCAAGGTCAACATCAACAAGATCATGACTGGGAACATCGCAAACAAAGCCTTGTTCGCTTTCTTGCTTTCTTCGACCGCACCGCCTGCTTCAATGCGATATCCTGCTGGCAGATTGCTTTTGATTTCCTGCAGCTTGCTTTCGATTTTGGTGCTGATATCAGGAGCCTGAAAACCATCTGCAATATCGCACCGAACCGATAGAGTTCGTTCCTGGTTTCTTCGCCAAACGATCGGCTCTTCCAGGCTAGCTCGAATGTTACCAATTTGGCTCAGTGGGACAGCGCGACCATTCTGACCAAACAAAGTCATGTCAGAGAATTGGTCTAGATTCAAACGCTCGGAATCGATGGCTCGCGCGACAACTTGAATGTTCTCTGTCCCTTCGCGAAACTGGGAGATCGTAGTTCCGCTAAGCAGCGTTTGCAGACCAAGTTCAATCTCCTGAGGACTCAAGCCCATCAATCGCGCGCGGTCTTGATCGATGTCGACATGGATGGACTTGGCGGGCTCGTCCCATTCCAAATTGACATCGATAGCGGCTGGCTCGTTGCGCATCAGTTTCTGAACTTCGCTCGCGATTTCACGAACGCGTTGTGGATTAGGACCAACGATACGAAACTGAACTGGGTAACCGACCGGTGGACCGAATTCAAGACGAAGAACTCGAAGCGATGCGTCTGCAAATTGAGGATCATGATGAAAACGATCCAGCAGCTCGGCACGCAACGCCTCGCGCGCCGGAACACTGGTCGTTTGGATTACCAGCTTGGCGAAACTTGGGTTAGGAAGATCAGGATTCAACGCCAGAAAGAAACGAGCTGCCCCGGCACCGATGTAACTCGTAAAATGACTTACCATCGGCTTGCTCTTGGAATCAATCGGCTCTACGTGCTTTTGAACAATCTGCTCGATCTTCAAAGCCATGTTCTTGGTAGCAGTGATCGAAGCACCTTCATTCATTCGGATATCGACCATCAGTTCGGTCCGCGACGACAGCGGGAAGAACTGCTGCTGGAGGCGCGTGAAGCCAATCAATGATCCTACGAACATTGCAACCGTTATTGAAACGATTGCCCAAGGACGCCGAACACATACACGAATGATGCCGCGCAGGCTGCGATGGAAGAGAGACTGAAATGGAACGTGATGCGTTTCACCTTCCTTCTTGAGAAAGTCCGGTAGCAGTTGGACTCCCAAAAAGGGAGTGAAGACAACGGCCACAAACCAAGAAGCGATCAAGGCAATTCCAACCACCCAGAAAATCCCACCCGCGTATTCGCCCGCTGCTGATCTTGCGAAGCCGACTGGCAAAAATCCAACCACAGTGATCAAAGTTCCCGAAAGCATGGGGAATGCCGTGGAGGTCCAAGCAAACGTGGCCGCATCCACTCGCCCCCAACCTTCTTCCATTTTGACCGCCATCATCTCAACCGCAATGATGGCATCGTCTACAAGAAGCCCTAACGCTAAGATCAATGCGCCTAACGATATGCGATCAAGATTCATACCGATCGCATTCATTACCACCAAGGCGACGGCAAGCACCAAGGGAACGCTCAAGGCAACTACAATTCCCGTTCGAAAGCCTAAGCTCAAAAAGCTGACTACGAGCACGATGATCAAAGCTTCGATAAACGACTGGATAAATTCCCCGACCGACTCTTCGACAACATGAGGCTGGTAAGCGATGTTTCCAATCTCGGCGCCAAGCGGAGCTTGTTCTCGAATCGAGGCGAGCGATGTCTCGAGTGACTTCCCGAGATGAAGAACGTTGCCACCTTTGGACATGACCACTCCAAGGACAACGGCAGGCTTGCCGTTGTAACGAACAAGGTACAGGGAAGGGTCTTCGTAGCCGCGTTTGACTTCGGCGATGTCACTCAGCCGGAACACTCGCCCGTTGGCTTGCACCGGAACCGCTCGAATCTGCTCAATCCCATCGAAATCGCGAGACACTCGAACATGAATTCGGTCGGTCTGAGTGTCGATACTACCCGAACGGAGCAGGATGTTTTGACGTTGAACGCTATCGAAAATTTGTTGCGGTGTGACCCCCAACGTGGACAGCTTCTGATGGGAAAACTCGATGTAGATTCTCTCCGGTTGTTCCCCAATGATGTCGACCTTTTCGACATCCGCAAGGCGAAGCAATTGCTTGCGAGCTGACTCGCACATTCGCTTTAGGTCGGCTGGAGAATAATCTTCGCCCGTGAATGCGTAGAGCGCGGAGTAAACATCACCGTACTCATCATCCACAGCAGGTCCGATAACACCCTGTGGCATTCGGGACTGGATGTCACCTAGCTTCTTGCGGACTTGGTACCAGATGTTGGGAACTTCTTTGCGAGGGGCCGTGTCCTTGATTTGGACCAAGGTCAGCATACGATCCGGTAAACAATACGTTTGTAGGAAGTCAAGGTAGGGCGTCTCGCGAAGCTTGTCCTCCACCTCTTCTGCGACTTGCTCTTGCAACTCTTGCGAGGTAGCGCCGGGCCATACCGCTGAGACGACCGCCGTCTTGATGGTGAACGAAGGATCTTCGGCTCGCCCCATTTGAAAGTAAGCTTGCAAGCCTGCGACCGAGCTTGCCAAAATCAAGAACAAAACGAACGCAGGGTGCGTCACCGCCCAGCGCGATAAATTCCAGGAATGATCCTGGTGACCAGAAGAATTGGTAGAAAGCAACATGATAGGTCAGTTGGCTTCCCAGATACGAACGGTCACTTGTTCATCGATGCGTTGCACCCCAGCGCTAATGATCTCGTCCCCTTGTTCCAAGTTGCCGCGAACGATTGCTCCATCGGATCGGTACTGGATGACTTCCACGGCAACTGCTTCGACGCGTGCTGAATCAGATCGCTTTGCATCGCGCACAACGCGCCAAACAATGGGAAGGCTATTGCGACTGGCGATCGCCGTGATTGGGACGGCGATCCCACGGGAAGAATCGTCTGCCAGGCATATCGATGCGGTCATGCCAATCGCAAGATCCGGTGCGGAGTCCAACAAGCGAAAGCGAGCGTCGTAGGTGCGCGAGACCGGGTCCGCAATGGGCGAAAGCTCTCGGAGCTCCGCTCGCAACTCCAGTCCTGGACGCGACCAAAACAACGCAGTGGCACGAAAACGCTTCACATCAGGAATCAACCCCTCGGGCAAGCTAACGATCGCCTCCAGTTCGTTCTGCTGCATGACCTGAAGAACTGGTTGTCCAATGTTGACGACCTGCCCAGCCTCGGCCATGATCGAAGTGACTAGCCCATCGGAGTCCGCTGTCAGATCAAAGTAAGCTCGTTGGTTTTGAGCTAGGGTAAGCCGTTGTTTCGAAGATTCGACACGGGCTGCTGCCACGTCTCGGATAGACAAAGCCAAATCGTATTCCGATTGACTCACCGATTTCGATTTACGCAAGGTGGCCAATCTACTTTCCTCCGCTGTTGCTTGCGACAGCAAGGATTGAGCCGAAAGGTAATCCGACTCGGCCACCCGCAACTGCAGCTCTGAGTCTTCCGGATCCAATCGATAGAGGATTTGCCCCTTTTGAATTTGCTGACCTAGCTCCACCTTCCGCTCGGCGATCTTTCCCGCAACGCGAAAGCCAACGGAGGCCAAATAGCGAGGCTGCAAAGAGCCTGTGAATGTGTGAGATGTTCCCTGGGGCCGGCCGTTCGGATCACCACCTATCCGAAACGTGCGGACGACGAGCTCCGAGCCATTCGGATTCAGCTTCGGGTGATTGGATGGCGAGTGAGCAGGTACATGGCCTTCCGTTTCTCCGTGAAGAGAGTGGAAAGCGAACGCGCCCCCGATGGTTGTCGCAACCACGATGGTAGCGATCACTGCAATCTTTCGTTTGTGCTGTTTCATGTTCAGGATCTCGGGGGTGTCGTCGCGTCATCCATTGACGCGGCGTCAAAATCTTTGCAAAAAAAGGGGTTCTTCATTGTTCGTTTTTGATGGACCAAAACATCGGCGTTAGCGTTTCCATCAGAACTGCCATCTCGTTCGAGTAGGTTGCATAGTCCATGAGTGGTTGCCAGCGGAAGCCATTCAACAAGGTGCAGCAGTGGATTCGGATTGCGTTTGCCGGGTTGTTGATACCTAAGGCGGGCAGTGAAGGGCTGGTGTGCGTCAGGATCTGACTTCCGTAGTTGATGGCCCAAAAGCCAAATACCAATTCTTCTGCGGTCAAGCCGTCAGGCAGCTCCAGAGCATGTTCCATAAGGGCATCACGGACAATTCCGGAGACAAGTTCCATACATCGCCCTTCGCATTGACGGATCAAGTTTTGACGTTGCTCCGTTGACTTGTCCCAAATCCCTTGATTCCGAACCCATTGCTCCAGGGCAAAGTCATCCGTGCAATGATGGGTGAAAAATTCGCAGGCAGCACCGAGGCCCATCATTCGAATTCGGGCAGTTCCGCCGATCCCCGACGCCTTTTCGAATAGCTTCCTTCGCAGCTCCATCGACTCGACTGCCAGAGCCAAAACGATTTCCTCCTTGTTCGGGAAGTGGTTGTAGATCGTTCCCTTGGCATATTCCATTTGCGAGGCCACGCGGTCCATGCTCAGGCCTTGAAATCCTTCGGAAATCAAAATCGGGCGGGCGACCCTAAGGATTTCGTTGGTCCGCTGCTCCAGTTCCCGTTGTTTTCGACTTAATTCAACCATGATGTCAATTATTGACGAAGCGTCAGAAAAGTAAAGCGACATTTCTGCCGCGATCGTTTGTATTGAGCGGCCGTGCTGGCTCAACTTTCAATGCGTTTTGTGGGTGAAGTGGAAACTATCTTGGTGTAAAATGGGACCTCCCAGTTCACTGGGACTTTGGTTGTTTCGGCTATCTTCCCCATTTCCAGCCTAGCCTACCCCCCCCCCACATTCTGCTGATTCGTCCTAAAGTCAAGCAACTCTGTACTTTTCGGATCGTGCTTGCTTTTGGAACGGTGGCACCAGCTAGATTGGTTTGAATCTGATGATTTCAAGACCTTACTTCACGTCCATGTTCCTGGGATTAAGTTGGTTCGTCCTTGGTTATACCCCTGCGATTTCAAAGGATGGTACCAGCTTTCGCCAACAAGTAGCTCCTGTGTTGTTGGAGAATTGCCTTGCCTGTCATGGAGCCAAGCGGGCGGAAGGTGGCTACCGTGTCGACACGTTTGAATCATTGCAGAAAGCGGGAGACAGCGGCCTTCCCCCGTTGGGCAACGCCGATCTGGAAGCGAACGAACTCCTTCGACGCCTAACAACTTCGGATCATTCCGAACGTATGCCTGCAGAGAGCGAGCCTTTACCACCGGATCAAATTGGCGTTGTTCGCAAGTGGATTTCTGAGGGAGCAGCATTCGATGGCGAGAAACTCTCCGACCCCTTGTTCAAGGTGATCCCGCCAGTAAGTTACCCACCGCCCGCCGCATCCTACGCATTGCCTGTGCCGATCACCTCGATGGTTTTTTCTCCAGACGGAAGTCAATTGATTACAGGTGGGCACTATGAGCTCCTGGTTTGGAATGTTGCGGATGGCTCGCTTGTTCGACGGATTATCAACTTAGATGAGAGAACCTATGCGCTCGTTTGGAATTCCAACGGGACGCATCTAGCCGCCGGTGGAGGTTCACCTGGTAAACTGGGCGAAGTGCGATGGGTCGACTATGCATCCGGGCAAGTGCAAGCAACGTTCGCTCGGTCGTATGATATGGTGCTTGATCTAGCGATGCGTCCTAACAAGAATGAACTGGCTGTTGCCTCTGCAGATAGCACGATTCGACTGTTCGATCTGACCACCATGAGCGAACGAAAGCTGATCGCAAGTCACGCGGACTGGGTGACTGCGGTATCGTGGAGCGATGATGGAACCAAGCTCGCGTCGGCCAGTCGCGACAAGACCGCTAAGATCTGCGATGCAGAATCAGGGGATTTGATCGCTAGTTACCCAGGGCACGCCGCCGCAGTCCGAGGTATTTCGATCCTTCCTGAATCGAAGCAAGTGGTTTCCGTCGGTGCGGACGGAAAGCTTCATCGTTGGGACATCGAAGGAGCCAAGAAGGTTGCAGAAGCAGGTATCGGTTTGGATGGTTTCCGAGTCGTTCAAGGTCCTGGCTTTGTACTTGTTCCTTCTGCAGACAAATCACTTCATCGCATCGACTTGAGCAACAATACTAACGCCCAGGTGATGAAGGGGCATTCCGAATGGGTGCTGTCCTGTGCCCATCATGCAGGCTCCTCGCGATACGCCTCAGGCAGCCTTCATGGAGAAGTGAAGATTTGGAATGCGACCGACGGAGCATTGGTTCACGCCTGGGTTGCCAAACCATAGCAAGAACGCTTCGTCTTATTCCCATCCGCGAGATCCAGTCGGGACTTTTTTGATTTTCAGGTTGTCAGAGTTTCGCTGAGCGGGCTGCGACGACGCTCAGATCATCAGGTTTGCACGGTTGTCCTTGGATGCCGAGCATGCGATCGTACGCCAATTCGCACGCTGCCTTTACTGAATCACGAAGGTTTCCTTTTCGGATATGTTCCACGACTTCGGCAACACTTAGATTGTCGAACAGTCCATCGCTCGCAATAAGAACGGTGTCGCGCGGTGCGAGTGCCAACACTGGCCCCATCTCAATCCTCATCCTGGGATCGCCAACGACATTGGAAACAATATGCCGATCTTCGTGATGCATGGCTTCGTTGGCACACAACATTCCAGACTCCACAGCAAATCCGACAGGCGAGTGGCTGACAGATTGGTACCTGACTTTTCCTCGATTGCTGGTGACCAGGATCATGGAGTCTCCCACATGGTAGGGGCGAATGGTGCCTTGGGTGCATTCGATGACCGCGATGGTACAGGCCGCGCCGATTTTCAATTCCTGGATTGCTGCATTCGCTAACTCAATCCCTTCAATGATCGAGAACCGTAAGCGTTCCGGCCCATCTTGATGGCGTTCTATGGAATCAGCCAGCATTTGAAGTGCGATACTTGATGCTTGCTCCCCACCTCGCATTCCACCGCAACCATCGGCAACTGCGAAAATAGTGGTGTTGGCATCAAATTGAAAAATCCCGATCGCATCTTCGTTGGGAGAGTCCTTGGCCGGACTCTTCCTGGAGTAAGCGCATGCATCCCAGGACGAATCATGATGGCGCACGAGCTCGCTCTGTTCTTGCTGCAGTAGAAATTGGGATGGGGAGACTGTGGACATTTCAGATAACTCAAATCCGTCGTCGGAACGCGGTTTTGCGGTCGTAGAAGCCTGTTCAAATGTAGGGTCGACTTCCATCGGAATCAGCCAAATATGGGATAGCAGGCATGTCCAGGCTCCTTTTGCCGGGTTCCAGCAAAGAGCAATATCGGAAAAGTATAGCGATTTCGCCGATTCTGACGACCGCAACGCAATGCGTCCCCAGCCAAACACCGACATGGACGTTTGCTAGCAAAACGATCCAGCATTGCCGGCTGTTAAGCTGGGCAAGATGTGCGGATTATCTGGGTTCGTCTCAGTCTTGCGCCTGAATCGATCCGATGCAATGGACAAGTCGAACAACTTTTTGGCAAAACCAGGGTACAAGCATGGATTCGCTTCAGATCAAAACCGTTGCTAGCAGTCGAAATGTCACTCTTTTGGATCGACGGCAATGGTTGATTGCAAGCTTGGTCGCTGCCGGTACTGTATCGCTGACGAGACCCTCATTTGCAGAGTCCAAGAACCTGTCGCCGAAATCGATTGAAACGGGCAAGTTTCGCATCCGTGTGGTGAGCGAAGTTAGCGGCGAGATCCGTTTGAAGAGCCAGACCAATGACGCTAAGGCTAAGAATGGGAAGCTAATCGCAGCCAAGACGGCACCGATGAAAGCGAGTTCGACTTTGGAGTATGACGAACACTATGAATCGTCGCCGAATATTCTACAGTGTCGAACGTACCAACACTTCCGTGAAGCAACCTCTGAAATCCAAGTGGACCGGCATGTAACCAAGACGTCCTTGCGCGAGCAATGCAGAGACATTGTTCGATTTGGCAGCGACCAAGGGTTGGTCACAGCATGTCCAGACAATCCGCTCTTTGCCGCCGAGCGCGACCTGATTGAATGCCCAATCAATTCGATGTTCTTGGACCAATTGGTAACCGAGCGTGAAGTGAATATTGCAGACAAATGGATCGTGGAAAGGGAAGTCGCTTGTCGCTTGCTGAATGTAGATGCCATCCAAGATGGAAAGCTGGTGATGTATCTCGTAGACGCCGACGAATCCAAGGCCCAACTTGAACTGAATGGCACAATCGCGGCGTCGGTTCGGCAAGTCCCGACAACGATCGTCCTCGAGGGCAAGTTGCTATTGGATCGATCTACGGGAAGCATTTCCTGGTTTGCCGTCAACTTGGAAGAGACGCGGGAGATCAGCGAAGCAGAGCCCGGCTTTCATGTGAATGCTCAAGTGAAAATCCTCCGATCCGGTATTGAATCGATGGTGTCCGGTTTAACTCTAGATGAAGTTGCACAACGGATTACCAATCAGGATGCAGCGAGCCTTCTTCAGTTCCAATCGGATCTGGGATATTATCGCTTTTTGGCTAACCGAAAATGGTCAACCTATCGTGATAATGGGGAGGAAGCAACGCTGCGTTACGTAGTCAATGACAGAGTTCTTTGCCAGTGCAATGTCACGAACATGATTGACTTGGAGGCAGGTCGTCAGCTGAGCTTGGAAGGGTTTCGGTCTGATGTCAAGGCAGGGCTTGGGTCAAGTCTTACGGAGATGATTGAAGGTGCGGAGCGATTGACCAGCAACAATCTGCGAATGCTGCGAATTGTTTCACGTGGCAGCGTCCAAGGTGTGGGCATTCTGTGGATTCACTGCCATCTTTCCAATGATTCAGGCCGGCGTGTGGTTCTTGCTTTCACGCTGAACGAATCCAACTTAGAGGCGTTTTCTGAAGAGGACGCTCAAATCACGGATTCGTTCGAGCTGGTCAATTGGCCTACCAAAGTAGACGAAAAATCGTTGGATGCAGCCGCGCAGGCAGCCAAAGAGACGGAAGAGAAAAAGGTGCTCGTGTCGCAGCCAACGAAGAATGAGCAAGCGGAAGGAAAAAGCCGTCCGAAAATGGCACGTTAATGCTTCGCTTTCGACAACTTACTTTTGGCAAGTACGGTCACACGCTGAATCGTCGACAGTCTATCTCTCCAGATGAAAAATGGATTGTCTACGATACTCGCAATGAGGATTCGCATATCGCTCGCACCCATGCGATCGAAATGGTGTCTGTCGATTCGGGCGAAATATCTCGGCTATACGAGACCACGCAACCCACAAACGCAGGGCCAGGGGTGGGAGCCGTAGCGTTTCATCCTAGCTTGAATCAAATAGTGTTCATTCATGGTCTTGAATGCTGCACGGAAGCGTTTCCGTACACAGCCGCTCGAAGATTCGGTGCAATCTTAAA
>JBIKLJ010000165.1:0-10765 GCA_044359895.1 Pirellula sp. | reverse complement strand
CGACATGGTCGGTTCTTAGTAAACGAAGCGATTTTTCGAGTCTGGATCGGATTTGTATGGCTGTCGCGTTGTAATGTGCCGTCTTACAGAAGGCTGCATACGTGTTCCATGACGATTTTTCCTACGTTTCCACCTTTTTTGCCACGAACGACTCCTTTCCCCAACCTCGAACAATCAAAAAACAACCCAAGACAAAGCTCTTGCCATCTATAAGTGCGGAGATGAAGCCAAGCTGTTTCTCGATATTTCAAAAAAACTGCTTTTTGGATCCAAAACCCGCTCGCCTCTACGGAAAGTTAAGCAGCCAATTCAATTTCGAGGCATTTGCAAAACTTGCACCTAAGCTACATGCGACAACCCGGGCCAATTCCCTCAGGTTTATTCTCGCTTTCTTTGTTGCCCCCTCTTCTCACTCGATCGAATACTGCATGACAGCAGAGCCGAGTTGTCTACGGCCAAAGAGATTTGGTAGCCGCAAAAGTGAAAATCCCCTGCACGAGCCAGGATTGAGAGAGTCACGACGAAAACGGTTGCTTCCGCTGTACTCGTCTCATCCTGCGAACTTTAGGCTACCCGCCAGTTCGCGGAGTGAGAGGTTTCCTGTTAAGGCGACTTGATCGCTGAAATCCCCAATGTTTTGGGCGTTTTTGATTTTTTGGTCCCAGCTTGCCGCGCTCTCGCTTTTCTTACTGCGGGCAAAAATTCCGGTTGTTGCTTCCGTCAAAACGGTATTTTCTCCCGCGAACTATCGCGCTCTCTTTTTTGTAAGTGGTTGCTTGTTAGAACGCCGATTGCTTCCGACCCACCGAACCCGACCTCAAAATACCAGATCGCCGGGTTAACAGGTGACTGAGTTCACGCACGGTCCTCGTTGAACTTGTGCGACTTCGAGCTATCAAGCTGCACACCCATTTTGGTGCTTCCGCCGCCGAGTTACGCCGCATTATGATCCGGAAGAATGAGCCGAGACCGCGGTTATCGTCTATAATTGGACATACGGATCGGATCTGGGATTTCTTAGGAAGATGCCATATGTCAACACTCCCCAAGCATTACATTACGCCTGAAGAATATTTGCACCACGAGGGAAAGGCCGAGTTTCGGTCCGAGTACTTTCGTGGCGAGATGTTTGCCATGGCAGGCGCGTCAGCCAATCACAACTTGATTGTCGGAAATTGCATTCAAACACTTGGCCAGCAGCTCAAGAAAAAGCCCTGCCGAGTCTATCCGAGCGACTTGAAGCTTCGCATTGAATCGACGGGCTTGTACACTTACCCGGATCTGTCTGTAGTGTGCGGCGAACCTCAGCTTGAATCCGATAGTGGCGAAGTTCTGCTGAACCCTGTGGTACTCGTCGAAGTCCTCTCGGATTCCACCGAGGCATACGATCGAGGGAAAAAGTTCGAACATTACCGAACCATTCCTAGCTTACAACATTACGTCTTGATCGCCCAAGATCGACACTCGATCGATTGCTTTACGCGATCCGCTGACGGCAGTTGGAATTTGACGAGCTGCCAAGGGCTAGAAGGTAAGATCAAGTTGGACGCGATCGACAGCGAACTGGTCGGAGCTGAAGTCTATGACAAGGTAGTCTTTGCAAGTTAGAGCAGCATAGCTCATTGCGACTTCGGAGCACCTGGCCGGATGAGCAAATATGTGCCTGCAGTACTTCGCCGGCTAACGTACTATTCTTGCGTCTGATTACGGAGGATTGCGATGAGTGCCGTGTCGGAGACGACGTCCACACCGTATGCTTTGCAATGGTCGACGACATTCTTTGCTACGATACCTTTGTCGATGCTGTAAAGATAATCTGCTTTGGTGCGAAGCGTGGTTTCAATTACCGGATCGTCGTTTTTATCTCGCGTAAATCGAACCGATTTCGATGCGTCAGCTTCGACGACTAAAGCGACCTGCTGAATAGATCGGACGAAGTCTTCGATTTCAGTGTCGGAAAGGCCGTGTATTTTCCTGACCCGTGGGTATCGGAGCACCCGGTCTAATTCCGCCGACATGAAGTTGGATGTGCACAGCAAATTTCCATCTGAGATCGTGCGGCCCAACAGTTCAGATGCCAGCCCAGATGGTGACGCAACAGCACGAACGATGATGTTCGTGTCGAGTACGATCTTTGCCATTACTCGTCAGTGCTCGGAATAGCTTCGGCGATAGCCGCTTCAATTTCCGTGGGCGCCAAATCTTGCTGATGGGCATTCGTGTGGGCTTTGGTGAGCTGCTCTTCGGTCCGACTTCGAGCAACCGATTTGTCGGCTTCATTCGGTTCGACACCGGGGCGATAAGCAAGAACGAAGATCCGTTGGTCAGGAGCTAGATCTCCTCCGACCAGTTCCTCAATAGCGTGACGTTGATTGGGAGTCATGTCGCTAACGGTTCGGTCAACGGATGTTTGAATGGATTGGGTCATGAGTTTCGCTCCTGATGCCATTGTAGCATCTATCTGCATGACAGTCACTTCAAAGACTGGAGGAAGCGGCTGAGGCCACACTTACCAGAACCGCGGCATACAATTGACTGCCATTGGTTGCGGAAGACTGCGAAATGTTCCTTAGCATGGTCCAAGTACTCTACGATATCGAAGCTCGCGCATCGAACGATTCGGACGAAGAGCGGCTTGCGCTGCCTCAAACGGAGTCTGTAGTTGCATTGAATTCGATTCGGAATTGGCTTGACACCAAGACACAGCCAGCAGTGCTACCGAAGTCGAATTTCGCGGAAGTCGTACGGTACGTCAATAATAGCTGGAAGGCATTGACCAGCTATGTCCAGACTGGCTATGTCCCAATCGACAATAATGCGATTGAGCGTATGATGAAGCAAGTTGCCGTCGGGAGGAAGAATTGGCTATTCGTTTGCAATGTGGATGCTGGCGAACGGGCAGCGATGCTAATAAGCATCGTCAGTAGCGCGAAGCGTCACGACCTGGATGTTTGGGTTTATCTTAAGGATATCCTCGAACGGATGCTGGCAGGCGAGACGGACTATCGAGAGATGCTGCCGGATATTTGGAAGCAGTCCCACCCAGACGCAGTTCGAACGCATCGAGTCGAAGAACGCCGAGACAAAGCAGATCGCAAGCAAATTGATCGTGCGAAGCGATTGATCAAGGCCAATCAAGAACGAGCCGGCAGGGCCAAGCCACATAGATGAGACAGCCAGGGATTGAAATACCGATACACCCCTGGTTGTCGTTAACGCTTACTGACACCTTTGTTTGTTCCATCAGTTAGGTTAGGCGAGCTCCCAATGAACTTCCCAGTAGCATCGAAATTGCGAATCATTCTGGTCCTGTTGCTATTAATCGCTTCGCGATCAAGCGAAGTGCATGCTGTGATCGAGGCGTATGGAACGTTTGAATGCATGGGGATCGTAGCCGACTTGCCTACGGGTGCAACGCACGAACAGATCGGAGAAGTGCGCGTCGAGTTGGAGCAAAACGGTCGTTGGCAACCGATGCAAAATGCCGTTCGTGTTGGCAGCGAAGCGTATTATGCCAGCAGCCTGTTCGACTTAACGCCAGGGACGAGTTACCGCTGCCGTGTTTCGTTTTATGATACCAGCGGAAATCTTATCAGCGCTGACACGATCACAGGCGCGACACGAGACGAAGTGTCAACATCCCGGCCGCTGAATGAAATCTACGTCAGCCCCAATGGCAGTGATTCCGCCGCCGGCACTAAATCGAATCCGTTCGCAACGGTCGCTCATGCCGTTTCAGTCGCGACCGCTGGCACGCATATCGTGCTGCGCGGCGGACCTTACCACGAAGGCGAAATCGCTGTTACTCCAAAGGCGACTGCGGCGGCACCGCTCGTGCTTCGGGCCGAACCTGGCGAGACGCCCATCCTTGATGGAGCCGATCCTGCGTTGGTTACTGCGAAATGGTCGAAAATTGCGCCACAAGTTTTTCAACTTCCATCGACTCACGATGCTCGCAATGTATCGTTACGACGACTGTCGGACGACAAGGTATTTCGTGTCTACCGTATGGCAACGCTTGCCGAGGTCACCAGTGCAACGAGCCTATTCGACGGTCAATCGCAAACGTTTGCTGATCTTTCCATCCTGGCAGCCTATCATATCGATGGCTCGTCCATCACGATCCGGCTCCCCGAAGGAACCATAGACGATTATGCGGTTTACATTTCCCGCATGAATCACGCCCTATGCATCGACGGTCGCGATCACGTTCACGTCGACGGAATAACTTTTTCGCATTACGGGGCAGGCGATTACGCTCGCACCATCATCCTGAACAATGCAAGCGATATCGTCATTCAAAATTGTCGCTTCGAATACAACAACACCGGCATCGCTATGAAGCGAAACTGCAACCGCGTTGTTGTCCAAGACAATATGGCAATTGACGATACGGCCAACTGGCATTTCGGTTACACAAAATCCGCTGGTATCTTATATCATTCGGAGATCGAAACCGGTTTCGTAACGATCAACGGCCCTTATGATGGTCGCGGTGTTGTGATCCGTAGGAATGTTGTGCGTGGGCTGTTCGACGGATTCGGCTTGGCTCCGGTTCCATACACAGGAACGCGCACAGCCGAAGTCGAGTTTTATCACAACAGGATTTATCATGTCGCTGACGATTTTATGGAAATCGATGGATATGCGAGAAACTATCGCATATTCCGAAACGACATGCGCGAATCGCTGTCGGGCATTTCGTTAGCCCAGGCTCTAGATGGTCCAGTCTGGATTGTCCGAAACCTGATCTTGGATTGTGGAATAGCCAAAGCGACCGAGACGGAAGGATTTCATGGGTATCCATTTAAAACCAATGGTGGTCATGGCACCGAAGTCGGATCGGGGGTGATTTTTCTCTATCACAATACCGCTAGTACACGTGATCCTGCGAGCCATGCATTGCTGGTGAAAAACGCGAAGTGGAAGGAAATTACCCTACGCAACAATATCATGATGATTCAGTCCGTCGAAAGAACCGAAACAAGAATTATCGATTCAGAATAAGGAATCCAAATTCAAATTGCAACTGCCCCCCCAAACAAATGCTGTGTCCCTTTGAGGTCACATACAAGAAATGCACCGGAAACAAGGCAAAAACGAGTCATTGATGTGGGCTTTTTCACGCTAGTATCTCCCGAACCACATTGCCATGCACATCCGTCAATCGATAGTCGCGACCGGCATAGTTGTAGGTGAGTTTTTCGTGATTGATACCCATTAGATGCAATACGGTTGCGTGCAGATCGTGTACGTGCACTTTGTTTTCCACCGAGTGCCAACCGAACTCATCGGTTGCGCCGTGGACCATTCCTCCTTTGACTCCGCCGCCAGCCATCCACATGCTAAATCCGAATGGATGATGTTCACGTCCCGTTCCACTTTCTGCAGTTGGCGTCCGTCCAAACTCGCCCCCCCAAAGGACGAGCGTTTCATTCAGCAGTCCTCGCTGTTTCAAATCCGCAAGAAGACCTGCAATCGGCTGATCTGTACTCTGGCAATTGTTCGGCAACTCCGTAGCCAAGTTCGAATGCTGGTCCCACAGTTGGCACGACGCGCGCTTGGAGGTTTGAGTGTGATAAACTTGGACCATTCGAACACCTCTCTCAACAAGTCGCCGAGCCATCAAACACTGCTTTCCGAAGTGATCTGTCACAGGCTCATCGACTCCATACAGTTTTCTAGTCGCTTCAGTTTCATTCGAGATGTCAAAGGCTTCCGGAGCCTCGCGTTGCATGCGGAACGCCAACTCAAAGGATTCAAGCCTGGCATTGAGACGACTGTCATCGGCCCGTTGGGCTGCATGCGATTGGTTCAGGTTTCGCAACCAATCAAGTTGTTGACGTTGTGCGGTCGCATTGAACCGCGTGTTGCCTAGGTTCGCAATCGGATTCTTGAGATCGTTCACCAAAGTTCCTTGGTACTCGCCGGGAAGAAAACTGCTGCTCCACAACGGTGCACCTTGGGCAGGCTGAGATGGTGAGATGACCACATAACCTGGTAGGTTTTTGTTTTCGGAACCGAGGCCATACAGCAACCAAGACCCCATCGACGGCCTCGAAAAAGCTTGTTCCCCCGTGTTCATTTGCAAACATGCACCGTTGTGATTGATGTTGTCGGCAACCATCGAACGGATCAGGCAAATGTCATCCGCATGTTTGGCTACACTGGGGAATAACTCGCTGATCTCCATCCCGCATTGGCCATGCTTTGAAAACTGGTAAGGCGAAGCGAAAAGATTGCCGGTCTTGGTCCGCTCCAGTTTTGGCTTTTCAAACGGCAGCGGCTGTCCGTTCAATCGGGTAAGTGACGGCTTGGGATCGAAAAGGTCCACGTGGGATGGGCCTCCGGACATGAATAGAAAAATGACATTCTTGGCTTTGGATGGAAAGTGTGGCGCTGGCTCTCCCCCAGAGGACTCTGCGCACATGGCTGCTAGTCCTAGCATACCGAACCCGCCCGCAAAGTTAGCCAGAGCAGCTCGGCGATTGACTTTTCCTGCGAATGATTGATTAGTCAACATAGACAAACTCATTGGTGCAAAGAAGTACGTGACAAAGTGGTTCCCAGGATTCCAAAAGATTCGAATTGTCGACAGCAGCGGATACGAGTGCTTGTTCGGATTTGGTCGGGGGTCTCTGAAACAATCGATCGGTTAGCCAAGCAAGACGTTGATTCGAATCGCCGTCCTGTTTGACGACTAACGATGCGAGTGCATTCGCCTGCGTTAGAGCAAACGTGTTGTTGAGAAGCCACAAAGCTTGCGGGGCAACGACCGTATCATTGCGTTTGTCGACAATCGTCTGCGCATTAGCACCATCGAACACCGCAAGATAACCCGACCGATCCGATCGAACGTTGGCGATGTAAAGGGTTCGGCGCGGGACCATGAGGTCGCGAACCGCAGGCCCGCCCCGTGTCGGATCCAACGAGCCAGCCGCGAACAGCAACGAATCTCGCAACTCCTCCGCACTCAGCCGCCGACGTTGCTGATGCGATATGAGTGTGTTCTCGATATCAACCGTACCTGCATTGGACGAAGGTACCGACGATCGTTTATAAGCGTCCGAGTTCATCACCAATCGGTGCATCTGTTTGATGCTCCAGCCATTCTCGATAAACTTGGCCGCCAAGTAGTCCAGTAGTTCCGGGTGCGTTGGACGTTCACCCAGCTTGCCAAAGTTGTTAGGTGTTCGCACGAGTGCTTGACCGAAATGATGTTGCCAAATGCGATTGACCATGACGCGGGCGGTTAGCGGATTTCCAGGACTGATCACCCATTTGGCAAGCTCAAGCCGTCCACTCCCCTCAACGATTTTGGGTTGTTCGTTGGCAAGTAGGACAGGAAATCCGCGTGGAACCTCATCACTGAGTTGATCGTATTGGCCCCGTTTGTGAATGCGGGCATTGTGATATCCAGCATAGGTCGTATTCTTGATGCCACCTTCTGCGAGTCCCACGGCTTTCAGCGCAACGATCATCTCGGAGGTCAATTGGGCTCGTTCCGCTTCCAAAGTTCGAGCGGTTGCATCGTTTTGAATCAGTTGTTGCCCATCACCCTCGCATACCCACCAACCGTCTTCGCCAGGCTGACGCCCCGCTTTTAGCGATTCGCCTAAACTCCAATGTTGTGGCTCACTCGCACTGGAACGCGTGATGACAAACTCGGTGACCGTTGTATCGCAAGCATGACTGGCTTGTGGCTTGATAATCAACCGCAACAGTTCACCTGGTGCAATCGAAATGTCAGCTTTGTCAAACTCCGCAGTGCCGCCGTTCGCAATGGCCCCTGAGCCTAATAGCATGGTCCCGTGACGAAGTTCCCAAAGGACTCCGTCACCGCAATTCGGGTCTGTGTCGACTAGTTTTATATTTGCTTGGTAAATGCCTTCCGCTGGGCTAATCCAGGCTGCCGTGACCGATGAGGTTGGACCTGGATGAATCGCAACACCGATCGGTGGAATACGAAACGTTAGGACCTTTAACTCGGCGTCTGTCTCATTAAACATCAGCGATGGTGTGTCAGCTCCTTGCTTGATTCGACGCATCAGTCCGTTGGTTCCGAGCGCGTTGCGTTCTACGGTCTGCAACGGGCGAAGCATGGCCATCAAACTTGTATCGATCTCAGCAATCCGTTTTTGCTTTTGCATTTGTTGTTCGCGGACGTGCGGTTCGGTAAGATCGATTCGCATCGGCTCTTCGCCCGCACCCGGCGGAGTGAAGTTTTCGAGAATGCGACTGCTGTAAAAGAATCCCGCTAACGCATGGTATTCCCGAGTCGTGAACGGATCGTATTTGTGGTCGTGGCAGCGGGCGCATGCCAAAGTTATGCCGAGGAAGGTGCGACTTGTGAAATCGACCTGATCGTCCACGATGTCCGTGTGGATCTTCTTTTTGTCAGCATCGCCGTTACCCCATTCGCCGATGGCATATGCTCCCGTCGCGATGATTTGCTCGACATTAAACTGACCATCACTTGTCCCAAGAATATCACCTGCAATCTGGTCCCTAACAAACTGATCGTAGGGTTGATCGCGATTGAATGCGTTCACTACCCAATCTCGATACCTCCACGCTTCGGCAATGTCTCCTGCGCCACCATAAGAGCGAGCGTCCCAGGAGTCGGCATAACGTGCCAGGTCCAGCCAATGTCGCCCCCAACGTTCGCCGTAGTGCGGAGAAGCCAGTAGTCGTTCGACGATTCGCGAAAATGCATCGGCACTTGTGTCCGCTAGGAATTCCGACATCTCGGTAGAAGTCGGAGGGAGTCCTGTCAAATCGTATGTGGCTCGTCGCAGCAACGTTCGCTTGTCCGCTTCGGGTGCATTGCTGAGGTTCGCAGCAGTCAACTTCGACTCAATGAAACTGTCGATTGTTGCGGTATCGAAATTTTCGAGCTTTTGAAGCGGTTGGAATGCCCACCATGATTTTGCTTCTGCTTCGTCCATTCCGCCAACTTTTTGCTTCGCGATACGCGGGTCATGTGCGCCTCGACCGATCCAATCTTTCAGCAACTGGATCTCGGCGTTCGGCAATTTGCCACCCGCTTCGGATGGTGGCATTTGCGGACCGTCTTCTCCATACTCGATGGCTGCGATGATCAGGCTTTCCATCGGCTTGCCAGGAACAATCGCTGGCCCCGAATCGCCCCCTATCGTCCACCCGAGCTTTGTGTCCAAGGCTAGTCCCCCGTGCATCTTGCCTTTGTCTGAGGTGTGGCAGCCTTCGCATCGTTGTACCAAAATAGGTCGTATCTTGGACTCAAAGAAGTCGTCCTTCTCGTCCGCGAAAACGCGTACATTCCATACGCCTACGTATACTCCGATGGCCATCAGCAATGCCGATTGCGCAGCGGTTTTTCTTAGGATTGCTCGCAGGAGATCTAGTGATGCGATCGTCATGCCAGTACCTCCCGGATCACTTTGCCATGCACATCGGTCAGTCGATGATCTCGGCCACCGTAGCGATAGGTCAGGCGTTCGTGATCGAGTCCCATTTGATGCAGGATAGTGGCGTGCAGGTCATGCACCGTCGTGGGATTGGAGATCGCGTTTGTGCCGAACTCGTCGGTCTCGCCATAGGTTATGCCCCCTTTGAAACCGCCGCCCGCCATGAAAATCGTGTAGCCACTGACATGGTGGTCGCGGCCCGTTGCGTCATTGATGGCTCCAACGGCGGGTGTTCGACCCATTTCGCCTGCCCACAAAACAATTGTTTCATCGAGTAGACCGCGTTGGTGGAGATCGGTGATCAATGCCGCCACGGATTGCTCCGTCACACGAGCGTTCTTTTCATGGTTGAGCTTGAGATGGGTGTGCTGGTCCCACGGCGAGTTGTTGCCATCGAAACTGGGACAAGTGATTTCAACAAACCGCACCCCAGCTTCAACCAGCCGTCGGGCGCGGATGGCTTGAGTGGCGTAGAACCGCTGATGCTCGTCGGTGGAATCGACTCCATACAGCTTTTGAATGTGCTCCGGTTCACGGCTGATGTCGGCGAGGTCAGGAACAATGCTTTGCATGCGGAACGCGGTCTCGTAATTGGCAATGGCTGCTTCGATCGCTTGCGGGTTCGAGGTTTGCGCTCCGAAGGCCGCGTCCGATTCGGCCAGCAAAGCCAGCTTCTGTCGCTGCAGCGCGGGAAGATCTTGCGGAACAATGTTGTCAACCGCCGTTCCCTTGGCGCGCATCGTCGTGGCCTGATGGCTGGCAGGTAAAAAGGAACTGCCAAAGTTCTCAAGGCCGCCGTTGGGCACCCAGTCGTTGTTCAATAAAACATAAGCAGGCAGATTCGCATTCTCGGTTCCCAATCCATAAGAAATCCAAGCCCCGATACTGGGCGCTTGCCCCAGCACGCGGCCTGTATGCAGGAGCAGGTTCGATTGCCCGTGCAGCGGCAGTTCACCCACCATCGACCGCACCACGCAAAGATGATCAGCCACGTTGGCCAGATGCGGAAACAAATCGCTCACCCACAGTCCGCTCTCGCCGCGCTGCTTGAATTCCCAAGGGCACCCCAACCATACTCGGCCGGCTCCGTTATCGGATTTCTTGTTGATCCACTTCGAGCCGATCGGCTGCCCCTGATGCTTCTTGAGCATCGGCTTGTAGTCGAACGTATCGACGTGGCTGGGGCCACCATCCATAAAGCAAAAGATGATGTTCTTGGCCTTGGCGGGCAGTGGCGCATCAGCCACCGCAGTGCGCGAAAATAGGCTTTGCAGTGCAAGCCAGCCGAAACCGGCGGAGGCATGCTGTAAAAATCC
>JBIKLJ010000164.1:0-10766 GCA_044359895.1 Pirellula sp. | reverse complement strand
GGTTCCGCCCGACATGGACGCGAACGCACCATCGGCGATCTCAAGCCCCTCTTGAGCTGCATTCAGAATCGAGGCCGCTTGAATGCCCGCGGTATCGTGCGTATGAAAATGGATCGGAATCCCGATCTCTTGCTTCAGCGTGGCGACCAGTTTCTTAGCAGCCATCGGCTTGCACAAACCGGCCATATCCTTGATGGCAAGGATGTGCGCGCCCATCCGCTCCAGCTCCTTCGCAAGATCCACATAGTACTTCAAGGTGTACTTCTGTCGGTTTGGATTCAAGATGTCGCCGGTATAGCAAATCGCGGCTTCGCAAATCATGCCAGAGTCGACCACGGCATCCATCGCGATGCGCATGTTATCCGTCCAGTTCAAGGCATCGAACACGCGGAAGATATCGACCCCTGCGCTGGCCGCCTCTTTGACAAATGCCACCACGACATTGTCGGGATAATTGGTGTATCCGACTGCATTGGACGCACGCAGCAACATCTGAAAAAGAAGATTCGGGATCCTGGAACGCATGTCGGCCAATCGCTGCCATGGGCTCTCTCGCAAGAATCGCATGGAGGTATCAAAGGTAGCGCCGCCCCACATCTCCAAGCTGAAGAACTGAGGCGTCAAACGTGCGTAGGCGTCGGCGATTTGCAACATGTCGAAAGTACGCAAGCGTGTCGCTAACAACGATTGATGCGCGTCTCGCATGGTCGTGTCGGTCAACAAAAGCTCTTTGCTTCCTAGCAACGAATCGCAAAATGGCTTTGCCCCAAGCTTCAAAAACCGACTTCGATAACTTTCAGGTATAGGCTGCGTTCGATCCACCACGGGAACCGCAGCAGGCTCGCGCCGCACCGTCGCCCCCTGGACTTCGACCGTCTTGCTACCGTTCACCAGCGTCTCTGCCAAGAAACTCAACAATCGCGTCGCGCGGTCGCGACGTCGCGTCAGCTCAAATAGCTCCGGCGTCTTGTCGATCATCCGAGTCGTTGCATCGCCTGTCAAAAATGTCTCATGCGTGATCAACGAAATCAAGAATGGAATGTTCGTCTTGACCCCACGGATTCGGAACTCCTGCAAGCAACGTTCCATACGTCCTGCGGCTTCACGAAGATTTCTACCTCGAGCGGAAACCTTAACCAATAAGGAATCATAAAACGGGTTCACTACCGCTCCGCTAAACGCGCTGCCTGCGTCCAAACGAATTCCCAAACCGCCCGCGCTTCGGTAGTGCGTAATGCGACCATAATCAGGTCGGAATTGATTGGTTGGATCTTCCGTGGTCACCCGGCATTGAATCGCCGATCCGACAACCTGAACATCACTCTGCGACTTCAGTCCGATGGACTCGTCCGACAATCGATCGCCACAGGAGACCAATATCTGAGCACGCACCAAATCGATCCCGGTGACTTCTTCCGTCACCGTATGCTCCACCTGTATTCTTGGATTCACTTCGATAAAATAGAACTTGTCGGATTCGGTATCGAGCAGAAACTCGACCGTCCCCGCGCAGTAGTATCCTACCTCCTTGGCGATCGCAACTGCCGCTTCATGCAATTCGCTTGCAGTCTTCTTGCTCAAGTTGGGAGCGGGCGCGATTTCGACCACCTTTTGGTGACGGCGTTGGACCGAGCAATCGCGTTCGTGCAAATGAAGGATGTTTCCATGCTGATCCCCAAGGATCTGCACTTCGATGTGGCGCGCTTTGCCCACCAGCTTTTCCAAAAACACTTCATCGCTTCCAAATGCGTTCTTGGATTCCCGTTGCGCTTGCTCCAGATTCGATTCCAATGCATCCTGGGACTCGACCACTCGCATCCCGCGACCACCGCCCCCTTTGGATGCTTTGAGCATAATGGGATAACCCATGGCCTTCGCTGTTGCCATGGCTTCTTCGAGCGAGCGGACCGCATGCGTTGACCCCTCCAAAACTGGCACGCCAACCTTCTTGGCGATGGTCCTGGCCGCAACCTTATCTCCAAGCAACTCCAACGCCTTGACGCTTGGACCGACAAACGTGATCCCTGCGTTCAATAACGCCCTCGCAAATTCTGCATTCTCCGATAGAAAGCCATACCCCGGATGCACTGCATCGATCTGATTCTCCAGACACAGTCGAACAATGCCCTCGATGTCCAAATAAGATCGAATCGGCTCGCCTGCCTTTCCTATCTGATAGGCCTCGTCCGCCTTAAAGCGATGCAAGGCAAATCGATCTTCGTGAGAATAAATCGCTACGGTCCGAATCTTCAGCTCGTGCGCACTTCGAAAAATACGTGTCGCGATCTCGCTGCGGTTCGCCGCGAGCAACTTTCGAATCTTGGTCATGGATTTGGTAGGGAGAGGGAAGAGGGGGAAGTGTGAAGTGTGAAGGCAGGGGGTGTATGGAGAGTCGTATTGAGAGCGGCTTCAAGCAACCTGCGATATGTGCAAGCTTACGGCAAGCCTAAGCTAATCGAGGCGATAACACATGCGACTGATTTTTACTTCGGCTTCACTGGCGTGGGTTGCGAAAAATCGCCAGCCGTTGCAATCACAAAATTGTCCGGTGTGACATATTCGCTGATAGCTTCGTTCACCCCTTCGACGGTCAAGCTGGCAACTTCCGCTTCCAGCTTTTCGTAAAATTGCATGTCGCGCCCAGTAAACAAATTAGTCGCCAAAATCCCGGCAAGCGAACTGTCACGGGCCCTTGATAACCTTTGGTTTTGAAGGAAACCTTGCACATTGTCCGCAAGCTCTTTCTCGGTGATCCCATCCTTCACGAACTTTCGCAGCTCCTCTTCAATCACTTTCACCAGCTTGTCCCGGTTGATCGGGTTGGTGATAGCTCGAACTGTCAGCGACGCTTGCTCGTCGATTTGGCTGGCACGCAAGGAACTAAAAACGCCATACGAAAGGCCTTCATCTTGCCGCACTCGATTGCCCAATCGTGAAGCGAGCGAACTGCCCCCTAAAACCGTGTTGCCGATCAGCAACGCGGGGTACTTGGGGTGATCGTCGCGCAGAGCATACTGCTGGCTTGCATAGTATTCCGAGTTAGCCTTATCGGGTGTTTCGATCGAAATCATCGGAACCTTGATATCGGTTGTGGCTGACATTGCAGCCCGTTGATATGGGATGCGTGACTTCCAATTGGAAAGCATCGACGAGAGCTTGGACTGGACTTCCGATGGCTCAAAATCGCCGACAACAGCAACCTCTCCCTCATTTCCTGACAGGAACTTAGCGTGAATGTCCTTGATGTCCGCCAGCGTGAGAGCCTTGTAGTCTTCGATCTCCTCCTCAACGGTCGGTACGTAACGAATGTCGCCTCGCTTGTGCGGACTGAGAGCTCGCTGAACAGCAAGGGGCGCTAGCGCGCTTGGCTCTCGCTTTTGGTTTTCAAGCTGAGTCAGAACGCTATCTCGCAGTAGAGCGAACTCCTTTTCCTCCAACGCAGGGTTCCGAATCACATCGCGAACCAACTCGATCACTTCAGCAAGCTTTTCTCGCTTTGTCTCAACAAAGATTCGCAAAATCTGGGGACTCGACGATACAGACATCGATGCCTTTAACTGATCCTTGCGATCGTTCAACTGCTGCAACGAAAGCGTCGTTGTTCCTCGATCCATCAAGCTGCCCAACATTTCGCAGGCAGCGGTCTTGCCCATCAGCGACTTCACATCTCCGAATCGCAAGTTAATGATCAAGTTCACCGTCCCACCTCGCGTCTTCTTGGGCAGGAACGCAAATGGCACTCCGCTATCTAATTCGCCTCGCACCAACCTTTGCTCGATATTCACAGGGGTCGGATCAAATTGCTCCCCTTCGCTGATCGATTCACGCCCCGTGTAGCCGTCCACCAACGCTTTGAGATCGGGACTGTCTGGGATCTGAATGCGTTCCGACTTTTCGGTGGGAAGAAACATTCCAACTGTCCGATTGTTTTGAACCAAGTACTTCTGAGCCGCCACTTGAACCTGCTCGACCGTCGCTTTTTCAATTGCATCTCGGAATAGGAAGTATAGCCGCCAGTCCCCTTGAGCAGCCCAATCGCTAAGGCTGATCGCAATCGAATCCGATTTGGAAGCGGCCATCTCGCGATTGTTCAATGCCTGGCGCCTTGCTCGCTCCAGTTCCTCCGAAGTAATGGGGTTGGATGCCAGATTCTCTAACGTATCCAACATGGCCAACCGAGCCTCCTCTGCCGACTTGTCTTTTGGAACTTGGGCCATGAAAGTAATGACCCCCGGATCATGCAATGCAAAAGACCCGCCGAAGACCTGAGTTGCCTTCTTGGTTTCAATCAAGGATTTGTACAAACGACCACTTGGTTGGTCGGTCAGAATGCTGGCCAGAAGATCGACCGCCGCATATTCAGGATTGCCACCGGCCGGGACGTGGTACATCGCACCGACAACTTGGATATCCGCAACCCGACGCACCATAGTAATGCGATCGCCATCTTGCGGTGGCTCGATCGTATAGGTCTGACTGATCGGAGTCTTCGGTTTCGGCAAAGCACCAAAATACTTCTGAACCAGTTCCAGTGCCTTCGCCTCTTCGAAACTGCCCGCTACTACCAACATCGCATTGTCAGGCCGATAATACTTGCGATAAAAAGCTTGAAGATTATCGATCGGCACACGTTCAATGTCGCTCCGATTTCCAATCGTCGAGTTGCCGTAATTGTGCCATTGATAAGCAGCCGAAAACATCCGCTGCTGAAGCACTCGAATTGGGTTGTTTTCCCCCCGTTCAAATTCGCTTCGTACCACGGTAAATTCTTTTTGCAGGTCTTCGTTCAGGATCTTACTGTTCACCATGCGATCCGCTTCCAGCCGAATCGCGAACTCGAGATTGTCGTCCGACGCTGGTAATGTTTCGTAATAATTGGTGCGGTCCAACCAAGTCGTCCCGTTAAATACGGCACCGCGATCGCGCAATGCAGCCGGAATCTCCGGATGCAGTTCGGTTCCCTTGAAAACCATGTGCTCCAGCAAGTGAGCCATCCCGGTCTCGCCATACCCTTCATGCCGCGAGCCCACAAAAATCGTACAGTTCACGGTGACTTTGGGCTGACTTTTATCAGCGAAAAGCAACACCTTCATTCCATTCTCGAGAACGTATTCGTTCATTCCTTCGACGGACCCGACTTTGGTTGGCATCTTGTCTTCTGAAAACCCCTGAAGTGAATTAAACGTGAACACAACCACCAGCAAAAAGGATCGCTGAATGCCCGTGCAGAAATAGTGAAACAAAGAAGACCCCCACATACAGAACTCCGTAGGCCGTCGTGAACCTAAGATCGAAAACAACAAGCAACACCAGGATTGTAATGCAATTCCAAGTTGTTCGTAGATTAGGTCCCCCGAACCCGACAGAAAAATTGCAAGTCCGCTCGGCGCCCCCCTCCTAAACCAACAACCACCTTCTTGTAATTTCGAATGGACCAAAGCGCCTTTGACGAGTAGCCGGCCTGCAAAAACTACGTCACAATCAAATCGGAAGAAATTTGTTGACAACATTGGTTTGCAATCGCTAGAATACGCTTCAGCAATTCAATTGCATCTGTAAGGAACATAGTTTCAAGAGATGCTCTCCAAAAGTAACATCTGCACCCCGAGTCGTAGAAAGACTTAAATGCAAACCATGCGATCTCGAAACGCCTTTACCTTGGTCGAATTACTAGTCGTCATCGCGATCATTGGAATCTTGGTGGGGCTGCTTTTGCCCGCTGTTCAAGCGGCTCGGGAAGCTGCCAGAAGAGCTCAATGCATGAACAATATGCGGCAGATTGGTCTCGCGACTCTGAACTATGAATCTGCGACACAGCGATTTCCAAGCGGCTGGATCGATTGGCGACAAACCACCAAGCCAGGCTGGAGCTATGCTCAAGCGATCCTGCCCTACATGGAGCAATCCAACGTGTTGAACCAACTGGACACGATGAGCCCGATCACGGCCTCTTCGAACACTCCCTTTCTAGAAACCGTTATTCCTTCATTTATCTGCCCTTCCGACCCCATGGCCTCCATTTTCGAAATCGGCGAGAACGAGGGCGATGGTCATGACGACCACGATCACGATCACGATGAAGAACAACCTCACAATGTCGATGAAGGGCACAAGCTGTTTCGGATTGCCCGTTCCAACTACGTGGGAGTTTTCGGAACTCTTGAAATTGGAGACGCTCCCTATCGCGGCGACGGCACTTTCTTTGGCAACTCTTTCATTCGAATGCGCGATCTTTACGATGGCACCAGCAACACCATCATCTTTGGTGAAAGGTCCAGCATACTTGGCGGTTCGATTTGGCACGGATACATCGAGGAGGCGGCCGCCGCGCCCGCTCGCTTCTTAGGAACAACCGATCACACCCCGAATAGCCCAGCAGGGCACTTCGATGATTTCTCTAGCTACCACACTGGCGGCACGCACTTCATCATGGGAGATTGCTCAACCCGATTGATTTCCAACAATATCAATCCTCAAACCTACCAAGGGCTCGCAACTCGCATGGGTGGCGAAGTCCCTGGCGATCTCGACTAGTCCCTATCGCACCCCCGCGATTTCTCAAAACGTCGTTGTAACGTGATGACGCCTTCCGGATATCGGCGGCGTCAATCCACTCGTACCTAGGGCAACTGAACTCAACGCGGCTAGCGCGGCTTATTCATAACCCGATGGCCTTTGCTTAGATGCATCGATTCCGAGCTCTCAAACACCACGGACTCCAACATCCGCTCGATCGCAAAATCCAGATACAAACGAAAAAACGAGCCATATCGGCTCGTTTTTAATTTGACACAAAAGCGTTCGATGTAAGGTACTAGCGATAGCCGGAACCTCACCGATACTACTTCTTCTTTTTCTTCTTGTCGTCTGCTTCGTCTTCCTTCTTGACCTTCTTCTTCTTCTTCAAAGAGATCTTAGGAACACGAACTTTGGCCATGCCAAGCACGATGCTGCTATCGGACCACTTGTCCAGATCTTGCAGGCGTTTGATTCGCTCCGCGCGAGTCATCACGTTTCGGCTCTTGATAGCCCCGGCCCGGACTTTCAAGCTCTTATCGAGTGTCATATCAACCAATGCTCCTAACGACGGAAAATAATCAATTCAACGGGAGGACAGAGTTTAGCGACCTCGTAAAGAAGCGACAAGGCAAAAACCAGGGTTTCGGTCCTAAAGTTACCTTTTCCTGGCCTCAAACCCGATCACTTTCCCCCATTTCCAGCCACACGGTACCGCTGATCGATCACCGCAAATTCGAATCCGCCACCTTTTCCCTTTTGCCGACACTCAAAAACGGTCTTCGCAATGGTGGTTACCCGAAAGTCTTTGCTGCGTTTATCAATAAAGTAAGCCGCCTCCGCCTGGGCTAATTGCTCCTCCACATCGTTGGGAACAAACTTCAAAATCTGACGGCCAGCATGCGGTATGCCGGCAGCCTGCAAAATCTGCTTTTCGTACTGAAGCAAGACGCTCTCGCTGACGCTGATGAACTTCAAACGCTTCCGCGCCTTCTCGTCTTTTGGAGCCACCGAATTTTTGGTTGGGCCGTTCGCCACCGAACTCACGTAATCTACCGTGGCAACACCACCTCCGATCGCCCCAATATCAATCTTGAACGCCTCAAGCTGGATCGCATAACTACGGCGATCACGAGCCGTAAACTTCAACTCCCACCGATCAAATCGAGGAATAATGTCGTCTCCCTCTCCTTCGGGCCCCGGTGGACGACTGTCTCCCTTTCCATTGGAATCGTTCCCAACATTGGTATCCATCGCATCCAAGGTGGAAGAAATGGAACTGATGGCTTCGGTCACCAATTGCAAGGTCTGCTCCATGGCGGGCTCGTTGAGCTGCTCGACTTCGTCGGCGCTTGGTGGGTCAAAGTCTCGCTCTGTACCTTCGGCATTCTCCCCACGCCCCGCTATCCGTTCGGGTTCCAAGATGATGACTTGCTGAGTTGACGACATCGACCTAAGAAAGAAAAGCAGGCCAAGCATAAAAACAGCCAAGCCAATCAAAAAAGCAAGACTCAGCAAAAGGCTTGATGCTTGGTCGACCGAGTTGGTCTTCATCGACGTTTCGTCAATGTCCAAGACGCTATTGGATTCACCTACAGATTTAGATGTTTCGGCCATAACAGTTGCGATGATTCCTGTTCCAGGAGCAAAATCAAATTCGAATCTTGTCTACAATCAATCTACAAAAACATAATCGGGCCGAACGCTCAGATACCAGCGTTTCCACTGCAACGATGCCTTCGCTTTGTCCTGATCGGTTAACTTATCACGCTTGGGCAAATGATAAGTATCCAGCTGACGCGAAATGATGCGCAGCGATTGCTCCGCGAAAAACGGGACTCGAGGATCCGGATCGGTTAGCGCATAAATCAAGGCCGGCACTAAGTCCAGATCATCACCTCGCCCCAACATTTTCGCGGCAATCTGACGCGCCTTGTAGTCTTTTGCATTCAACAATCGAACGAATCGGTTCAGCTGTTCTTTGCGTTGCTTTGGATCGCTGGCCAGCAACATCCTATCTGGCGCTAGGCCATCCTCCCCCTCCACCTTGCTATCATCCTCCAACATTTTTAAAGCATCGTCGATCGAATTGGTTGCGTTCTTGTTGACGATTTTGTTGCCGCTAATCGTGATCGACCCCACGTCGTCTGGTATCTCACCGATCCCTTGATTGATTGCTTCGCTCAAGTCACCAATGGCCTTTTGAGTGCTTCGAATCAAGAACAAAAGACAAAACGAAGTCGCAACATTGGGCGGGATAAACGAACTTACATCGTCCTTTTTGTTTCCCCATGAGCCATCTGGACCTTGCGAAGCTTGCAGCATTTTTACGCCGTCGTTGTACCAATCTGGACTCTTGGACTGTTTCCCCTTGGTTATTTCAAGAAACGACTCGTAGCGTTCCTTGCTGTAGACATAGTAATAATGGAAATTGACATCGCGAGTGTACGGATTGGCGGCAAACCACGCTTCACTGCGTTTGCTCGATCCTTCAATTTTCGTTTTATCAAACGATACTTTCTTTCGTTCCGCTTCCGCAACCACTCTCCGAAAAGCCAACGGCACAATTCCCTCTTCCTCTTGGTTTTCAACCATTTTGCTCCGGTACATGCCCAGCAAATCACCACCGATCAACAACGCGGACAAACCAGCAGCCGTCAAAGAATTGGTGACGCTTCCCTGAGTTGCCGAACCGCCGTCGTGCATGTAGGGCCATCCGCCGGGCTGCTCCTGAGCGAGCAAAAGAAAGTTTAGTGTTCGGATCACCGCTTCATTCGGGACCTCGATGCCGGTTTGATTCATGGTCCAAAACGCGAGCATCACATACTGGGTTTGAGAAATATCTCCAAATTTTTCGTTACCGCCCGCCATGTACCCAAAACCGCCATTCGGCTTCTGAATGCGGAGCAGGTAGTCGCGAATTTGCTTGGTGGGCTGGCCGTACGTATCGACATTGACAGACGGAAGCAACATCCCCGCCACCGACATAATGTAGGTGCTCTTTTCCTCGGGGCGAAACGAAGGCAATGAAACCGCATGAGCTAATTCAAGAGCCTGCGCAACGCCGGCTTTCACCAGCGGATGTTCTGGATCGCCTGTCACCTTGTAAGCACAATAGCCAACCACCAACGCTGGCCCCTCCTCGCCGAAGCCATTCCCGCGCCCACCACCAGCACCGGTTTCCAAAAAAGCCATACCTTTGTTGACCATATCCTGCACCACAGGATGGTCTGGGTAAAACTTCTGAGCAACGGCTTCGGAACCGGAAAAACACTGGATTACAACCGCGACAAGTAGAAAGCAGGCGGAGAAGCAACGATGAACCTTCCACTTGGGCCAAACCGAATATTGCGTCAAAATTCGAATCCTCGAAAACCAATGATTAGGGGTCGCGAAATGCCAAAGGCAATGGGGACGACATATCGTATTTAGCAGGGAAAACTAAAGTGAAAACAAGGTCCATCCTCGAGCGTTTCGCCGAAAGAACTTGTCTTCGACCTCAAGTTTAGACTATCTGCAAGCAACCTGGAAGACAAATGCAGCTAGCTCGAATTGACAAAGTCGGAAACCGGAAATACATTAGCGATCCCTTCGGGGAGGTTAGGTAGCTCAGTTGGTAGAGCAACGGACTGAAAATCCGTGTGTCGCCGGTTCAAGCCCGGCCCTGACCACTAAGGAAAACCCAGGTTTCACCTGGGTTTTTTCGTTGGTGGCCCCAACATCATCCGGAAACACTTTTTGTTCCCGGTTTTCTTGTGCCAGTCATTCTCGGCAACTTCTTCCCCCCTGCCTGTCCTACACCCACCGTGCTTTCATCACCTTGCTTTCAAAACGGCCGTGCGGTAACTTCATACGGTCTTTTGCGGCCGCCTACTTACTCAGAATATCAAATTCTCCACCGAAAACAGTATCCTTCACGCAACTGCTCAAGCATTGCCTTTTTCAGTGGGTGCTATACGCCAGGAAATGCCACACGTCATCTACTGACTATTACGAGCTGCACAGAGGGATGTTTTTGAGGCCTCTTTTAAGGGAGTCCTATCAGATAGGCACAAGCAGGGCTTGTCACGCGAAACACTTGCGAACTTTTCTCTGCCCAGGTTGGAATTTGCGAGTTCCCAAAATCGCCTCTTCTTGCATCCGATCCGGTGAGCCAGGACCGCGACTCTTGCCAAAGTACTTCTTAAAGTTCCATACCAGATCACACCACATGCCATCGGCGATACCCAGCTTCGCCAACACAGAAGCGT
>JBIKLJ010000399.1:0-2990 GCA_044359895.1 Pirellula sp. | reverse complement strand
GTTGCATTCTTTTCGAACCAGCCACCTAATCTTGCAACGCGAACGGGCGGATCATCGGAAGTTGACCAAGGTATGGAATAGGAGGCATTGTTTTCGGAAGGGTCGGCTAAAACTCGATAAACCATCTGCAAGTCTTCGATCGAACGCGCGAAAGGCCCAACGGTATCCAGGCTTCGTACGAAAGGGAAAACCCCTTGCATCGGAATGGTGTTTTCTGCGGGGCGAATTCCAAAAATACCACACAAGCCCGCAGGCACGCGAACCGAGCCGTTCGTGTCCGAACCGATGGAAAACGGTACCAAACCGGCCGACACGGCGCTAGCCGAACCGCCCGACGACCCACCTGCAAGACGTTGAGTATCGTGAGGATTTCGAGTAACACCAAAATGAGCGTTGATGGTTGCGAAACCGTACGCATATTCATCCATGTTGAGGGTTCCCATCAAAATGGCTCCCTCACCTTTTAGTCTGCTCACCGCTTCGGCGTCGCGGGTTGCGGGTTTCGCGTTGATGCGATTCTTGGCTCCTGCCGTTGTTGATAGTCCCTTCACATCGAATAGGTCTTTGCAGGCAAATGGTACGCCAGCAAGGGCCCCCGGATCTCTACCGCTTGCAACTTGCCGATCGATTCGGGTAGCATCCGCTAAGGCTTCCGATTCGAGAACTCGAGTGAAGCAGTTGAGTGCACTTTGGTAAGTGCGTATACGAGTCAACGACTCGGTGACCAATGCCACTGACGAGAGTTGGCCGGATCGCACCAAAGCAGCGATTTTTGCGACAGGCTGATCAAGAGCCGACAAGACTATCGCTCCCCTTCGCATTCCTGGAGTTCCGCTTTACTTTCTTTGCTGAGCATCGACGTATACTGTCGCAAAATGGTTGCGTGCGTTTGCAGCAATTGAAGACTTGCTTGAATTCCAGGCGGGCATTGGTTAGGAATATCGAGTCCCAGAATCTGCGAAACTTCAATTTGCATTTCGTTTGGTTGTGGCTGCTCCATGATGGTTTTTCTTCGTTGCGAATCCGTCTCTCATTCACGACTGCAAAAGGTTTTTTTTCTATTACGCCATGTAACCCGGTAACCCCGTTCAGTCAACTTAGCCTCTTTTAAGCGATAAGCTGCGCCACCACAAGGGCGCCAGGAACTGGCTGGCCGCGCTCTGTACGAAGGGTAACCGCTTCAATGCTTTGCACTTTGAATCCTTCGCCTTCCAGGGAGCTTCGCACGTAGTGTTCGGAGTGGCAATAGCGCCCGTTCGCTTGAAGTGAAAAAGGGGCAGATGCCTCCTTCGCTTGCAGTTCGACAGTAAAAATAAGCAAGCCATTGCTCCGAAGTCCTGTCTTCGCAGCATGAGCTACTTGACTTAGGTCGCCAAAATAGCAGAGGGTGTCTGCGCTAATGAGGCAATCGTACTCGTTGGGATGTGAAAAGAGGTAGGCGGTCAATTCATCTTCCACCAGGTGGTCGTATAGCTTCCGGGCCTCCGCAATCTTGAGCATCGACGCTGAAAGATCGACACCGTGGAGCACTGCAGCAAAGGGGCGAATCTTTTCGGCGCAAAGTCCGGTACCGCATCCCGCGTCTAGAATGATCAGCTTTTTTTGTGCCTCGGAAAGCGACACGAGAGCGTTGGCGACCAGGTCAGGTGCTTGATATTGGAGTCTAGAGAGCTGATCATCGAACTTTTCGGCAAAATGATCGCCAAAGGTCTCTCGGATGTATTGATCTTCACAGCGATCAGGAACATTCTCACCGTCGAGAGAAGCTAGCATGTGACGAGCCACTGACGATTCAGGGAATACTTTTATCCATTCCTGTAGGACTACCAGGGCGTCTTGCGACCGGTCGTTAGCCAAAAGCGCTCTGACTAAGTTCTCTCGAGCGTCCACGAAATCCGGCGATAAATGCACTGCTCTTGTGTAATGCTGTATTGCTTCTTGGTGGTCGCCAAGATCTCGCAATAAGTTTGCTAGGTTGTAATGCAAATCGGAAGCGGTATCGCATCTCTCAAGTCGTTTTCTCAAGAGTTCGGCAGCGTCATGGAACTTGTTTTGGTCTGCCAAAAGAGAACCTAAGTTGATGTAAGCTTCGTGCAGGTCGTCATTTTGCTGAATCGCTTCGCGGTAAGAAGCTTCAGCCAGATCATTTTTCCCTGTGCCTCGGTATGCCAATGCTAGATTGAAATGGTAATTGGCGTTGTTCCAGGCGAGCAATGTAGCCGTTCGCAAGCTCACAACGGCTTGTTCGAGATTTCCTTGTTGAGCGTCGGCAATTCCAAGAATGTGCCATGCCACCGCATCTTGTGGGTTGTTGGTTGTCAGGTTCTGGCAAATGGAAACGGCGGTAGAAAAATCCTGGTTGTTCAGCCGGGATATTGCTTCAGTGATCGTCCCGTTTTCATTCTGATTCGTGTTCATGGTTCTGATGCTTTTCAAAATGCGCTGAAGACCAAACTCTGGGTATCATCTGTCATTTGCCAAGGAGCTAGTATGCGAGAGGAATCTGCGAGAATCGCGACAAGCGAATCACCCGTTGAATACAAAGCTCTATCGCCCGACACGGTAGGCTTGGATTATAGCAAGCGATCGCTTTGAGCCGTGTGCGGTTGAAGGAAATGCACTCGATCCTGAGGATTTTGCTAAACAATACGGAGCGGGTTTGTCCCAAGAAATGGTCTGCTTGGTACCTATAGCTCCCATGTTTTCAGAAAAGGGTCGAAATTTCTTGCCGACACGCAACTTTCCTCGATTGGCAACGACACCTTAGATGCTTGGGGAAATTGTTTTCACGACGTTGATCAGGCCTGTAGTATCTCCTGGATGGTGAGCTTGCTTTGGAGTTCAAGTTGCGTCAAACTAAGTTTCTCCGTTTGCTAGCCGTGATGGTCGCCGAACAGTATTAAGAAAGTCCGTTTCGCATGCCAAACTTTCGTTCTCCGAATCCGCTCGGTCTCCATGTGAATCACGCACCGCCACCAAGCGAAGGGCCA
>JBIKLJ010000398.1:0-3003 GCA_044359895.1 Pirellula sp. | reverse complement strand
AAGCAGGGAAAACGAGTAATGCGCTGGCCGCGTAGATCGTAGGCAACGCAAACTTGAATCGAATCAAAGTGGCTAAGCACATCCATCATCATTAACGAAAGATAGTGGACTCCGCTTAGCCGAGCCGTATAGCGAACCGCGACCGCATCGAACCAACCGCACCTTCGAGGCCTGCCGGTTGTTGTCCCGTATTCGCGTCCTATCTCGCGTATTTTCTGACCGGTCTCGTCCGACAGTTCCGTCGGGAAAGGACCGCCGCCAACTCGCGTCGAGTAAGCCTTGGTGACGCCAATCACCCGATTAATCCAGCGTGCAGGAACACCCGAACCAGCGGAAACCCCAACACCTGACGCATTGCTGCTGGTCACGAAGGGATAGGTTCCGTGATCAATATCTAGCAACGAACCTTGCGCCCCTTCCATCAGCAGACTCTTACCTGCATCCAATTCATCCAATAAGTAATTGGTGGAATCAATGGACAATGAGCCTATCGACTTTGCCCACACTCTGCATTGATCATAGATCTTGTCCGCGTTCAACGTTTCCAAATCGGCGGGGTCGGCGATGTGTTTGAGCACGTCCAGTTTCGCAGCCACTGTGTCTGTAACTTTGGCTTTCAGATTGTCGCTCATCAAGTCCGCAATTCGAAACGCATGCGTCCGACCAATCTTATCCCGGTAGCATGGACCAATGCCTCGATTGGTTGTTCCGATACTTTCGCCAGCCACAACAGTTCGATTGGTTGCTTTGTCTTCGATAAAGTGCCAAGGCATCACAATATGAGCCCGTTCGCTGATCAACAGGTTCTTGCGAGGCTCAATTCCACGAGCTTCCAGCCCTTCGATTTCCCGGATTAACATATTGGGTTCAATCACAACGCCGGGTGCAATGACGTTGGCAATCGATCCGGACAAGATCCCGGAGGGAATGTGGTGCAGTTTGTAAACTTCGGAACCGCTAACAACGGTGTGGCCAGCATTCGCACCGCCTTGATAACGGACAACGATGTCATGTCGCGGTGCGAGCAAATCTACGAGTTTCCCCTTTGCCTCGTCCCCCCACTGAAGTCCAATTACACAAGTCGCTGCCACAAAAAAACTCACGAATACCAAGGTAAACAGACCGAACGGACGGCGAATTGCGGGAACTGCCAGGAAGTCTCGTAGAGCCTAAGAATGCAAACCCTAGAGTCTAGAAGCAAACGCTGTATTTGGTCAAGTGTCGATTCATTTATCCCTGGGTATTGAACATTCGGTCTCCGGCATCTCCTAGTCCAGGCACGATAAACTTGTGCGAATTGAGTTCTGGATCGATACATGCGACAAAGACTTTGACGTCTGGATATTCCTGGTGAAATTGCTCGATCCCGGGCCTTGCAGCAATCACGCTTAAAACGCGAATATCCTTCACCCCCCAACGCTGCAATGCAACGACCGCCGCCTTGATCGATCCGCCTGTCGCAAGCATGGGGTCCAAGACTAATCCTACGTCGACAGCATTTTCATCCGGAAGCTTGGAATAATACTCGACGGGCTGAGCTGTCGCCTCATCGCGATACATTCCAACGTGCCAAACGGCGGCATCCGGAATCAGTTGCAGCACAGGCTCAACCAATCCCAACCCTGCTCGCAAAATCGGAACGATTCCTACCCGCTGCGAAAGACAGTTTCCCGACATTGGCGTAATCGGGGTTACAACCGGAACGGGCTGTAGCTGCAAATCATCCGTCGCTCGGACTGCCAGCAACATGGCCAGCAAGTGAATCTGAGTTCGAAACTGAGCGGGACTTGTAGATGTCGCGCGAAGAATCGAAAGATGATGCTGGGCAAGTGGATGAGTCAACTCAAAAACGTTTTTCATAGTATTTGTGGGCATTGAAGGCAAAAGTCAGGCCAAATCGCCAAATAGATTCGCAAAATTCTCGCTGCGGTCGCGACAGCCAGTCAAGGCTAAAGTGAGACCGCTTCCAAGCGAGCAAAAAATATTTTCTCACCTGGGATTCGAGACGCTTTTCGATGTATGGTCAAGGTGAAATTCTGGGTAAACTGGTGCCCATGCATCGATTCCCTTATATCTCCGACGACGTCAACGATGTCTTTGATAAACAATCCTTCCTGAAGAATCTTCTCGATATCCGCTCCCAGAAACCGGAAGACCATGAAGCGCTCCGCAGGGAAACCAGATCGTAACTCATGGTACGAAAAGTCTCCTGTTGATATGCCCAAACTGCGAATCGTACCTTTGCTCGGGCTAAAGCCGTTAGATTGGTGCTATCGCTTGGTGAGGCGATTGTCGAAAAAAACAGGATGATGCTTTGCATTCGACTGTTTACTGGCGACGCTGATGTTGGCTTGGCGGTTCCGAGCATTTGAGGACAAATGCTCTACAATGTTAAAGCTTGCAGACGTTACACCTTAAAGCACGCGGGCGACGATGCATTTCAGGTAGTCGGTTTCGGGGCATGACATACAACTTGGATGATCGGGCGCGGCCCCGCGTTCTTCTAGAATTTGCACTTCGCGGTTCACACGCGTACTCACCCCACGAAGCATATCGCGAAAATCTTCTCGGGACACTCTTCCGGAACAGCTGCATGTAACAAGCGTGCCACCTGGGTTCAACATGCGCATCGCCAAGTAGTTTAGTTTATGGTATGCACCCAGGGCCCGTTGAATATGGTCGCGCGAGCCAGCCAATCGAGGTGGATCCAAGACAATGGTATCGAATCGCTCGTGCGCATCCAACTTTCGCGAAAGGGAATCAAAGAAATCAGCCTGCTCCCAAGTAATTCGACCTTCCAACTGGTTCAAGCTGGCATGCCGTCGGGCGGATTCAAGAGCCCGCTCGCTGCTGTCCACCGCGATGATTTCCGACGTCTTGCAATGCTTTGCGATGGTAAGCGAGAAGCCCCCCACATAGCAACACACATCCAATACTCGGGAATCAGGTTGCGTCCAACGTGCTGCGGCAAGGCGATTATCTCTTTGATCCAGATACGTGCCT
>JBIKLJ010000397.1:0-3013 GCA_044359895.1 Pirellula sp. | reverse complement strand
TCATCAGGGTCGTACGAGCATACGGCGTGGTTGGGTACACCTGTTTTTGCAAGTGCATACTTTAAAATGTCCAACCGTGATCGCACCGGTTCGTTCGCCAGCAAAAAACCATCTTGCCCCAGAAGTTCAGCGATAGCGGAAGCCTTGCCTCCGGGAGCCGCGCACAAATCGCAAACGATATCCCCTGGCTGAAGATTCAGAAGATTCAAGGGCAGCATGGAAGCGGCATCTTGAATGTAATAATCGGCTACGGCGTAGTTCAGAAAGGCAGATGGCCGAATATCGGAATCGACAAGGAATCGCCCACCAGAAAACCATGGAACAATGGTTGTCTCGAACGGCAAGTCGACATCGGCTCGATCAACCCGAAGTCGGATGCTGCGTCTTCCGAATTGGTGAAGACTGGATTGAAATGCGGTATGTTCTTCCGCCGGTAAAACATCCGCGAGAGTCATGGTGATTTCGACCGAATCAGCTGTGACGAAGAGACGCGAATGACTGGACATGAAGGAAGCGAACTGAGAAACACTTCGCCATATTGCTTGGTCGTCATTCGCGGATCCGTTACCACCACGATGCCAGAGTCCGTAGCTGTTCGGATCAAACGCCCAAAGCCTTGCTTGAATTTGATCACTGCTTCGGGCAATTGGTAGTCGCGAAAAGGATTGCCGCCATTCTTTTTGATCGCTTCCAATCGGGCTTCTAACAACGGATGGTCGGGGACACTGAAAGGTAATTTGCTAATAATGACTAACCGCAAAGCATCGCCAGGAACATCCACACCTTGCCAAAAGCTCTCGGCTCCAAAGAGAACTCCTCGAGGATTATTCTTGAAATCTTGAAGCAGCTGATTTCTGGGTACCCCATCGGCTTGCGAGTAAACGGTAAGATTATTTTGAATCATCCAAGGGGTCAATGAAGAACATGTTTTTCGAAGCATGTCGTAGCTGGTAAATAGCACGAACGCGTGGCCATCGCTTTGGCCAATGAAGTGCTTCAATACAGGAAGTATCGATTGCTCGTACTTGAACTTGTCGATCGAAGGGTCTGGCAAATCAGTAACCAAATGAAGCTCTGCCAGTTTGGGGTAATTGAATGGGCTACCGACTTGCAAGGCCTTGGCGCCGCTGGCACCGATACGATGCTGGTAGAATTCGAAGCCCTTTTTGTTGCCAGTCGCAAGAGTTGCGCTGGTCATGATAACGCTCTTCACTTTTCGGAAGAGATGATTGCGAAGATGAGTTCCAATGTCCAAGGGACTGCTTCGCATAATAACGCGAGTGTTGCTTCGCGTTTGCATCATGCGAGATTGCTGTTGCTCCAGCCAATAAACAGAATCGTCAAGCTTTTGCATATTCCATTGGTCAAGGCCGGAGGCAAGCGTGCTTAGCCGCTGGCTGGCGGACATCAAATCCAGTCGTCCATTGCCGTCTTTGAGATCTTTGCCAAATCGTTCCAATTGTTCGGATAACGCCTGAAGCCTCTCACAAAGCAAAGGGGACAGGTTGATGGGTTCACGAACGCGTCCGTTCCCCTTCTCTTGGTTCGCCAACCATCCCATAAGATCCGCGGTCAAATCGTCCAATGCTTCCATGCATGCGTAAGTGTCTCGCGACAATTGCTTCAAACCAAGGACCGCCAATATTCCCTTTTCATTGCGTGGATTGTATAGCTTGCGTAGCGTGTAATCGATTTGCGAATTGCTTATCTGCAGCCCTAAATGGTCCCCTGCAACCGCCTCAATCGTGTGACACTCATCAAAAATGACGGAGTCGTATTTGGGCAAAATGCCCCCTCCTTGAGCTTTCAAGGCAAGATCGCTGAAGAACAAAGCATGGTTGACAACCAAAATCTGTGCATTCTGAACTCGTCGTCGTGCAGCATAGTAAAAACAGGAGTCGTAATGATTGCATTTTCGTCCCATGCAATTTCCCGAATCGCTTGCCACCTCGTCCCAAACGGAGCCGTTTGGACGAAACCCAAGACTGCTCAGCGAACCATCGTTGGTTCGGCCTGTCCAATCGATAATCGACTGAAGTTGATCGTAATCGCTTTCTTGGCTAAGCATCCCCAAAGTTCGGCTCTGAAATACTTCCAGCCGCCGCCTTGAAAGGTAGTTGCCGCGTCCCTTGACCAGTACGCTCGAAAACTCCCGAGGGATAACGGCGTTAAGCAACGGCAAGTCTTTGGAAATCAATTGCTCTTGCAAGCTAATGGTGTGAGTGCTGACGACAATGCGCTTGATGGAATCATCATCCTCCTCGTCCGATCCCTTTTTTTTGCTTGGAAGCGAATCCGTTTCGGGCTGGTCGCCAGGTTTTGTGAAACCTTCCTGCGAAGTTGCGTGAAGGATGGCTGGAACTAGGTAACCAAAGCTCTTCCCAACCCCCGTTCCTGCCTCCACCATCAGATGATGGCGTTTGGCCAACGCGTCCGCGACCGCGTCTGCCATTTCGAGCTGTTCATTGCGGTGTTCGTAGTTCTTGATCCGGCGAGAAATGCTTCCTCCCGGTCCAAGAATCGAACGGATATCTAGCTCGTCCATCAATTGTTTCTGCATCCACTTTGCATTGGGGCCGCCGACGATCGACCGCGTCGTTTCGATAAGCGAAAGTATATGGCAATTCCATGATTCTTGTTAGTCTTGGGAATGCCCCATATCGGTTAGAATTGAGCAAGCTACGGTTTTTGCCTCATCCGCAGAATCTGTGGGTTCTTTTTGGCTCAGGAAGGTTGCCAAGCTGATGATATAGTGCGGTTGTGATGGTTTCCGAGTCCAAGATATTGAAAAAACCATGGAGGCTTTCCTCGGTGCGTTCCTTGCAGACGTACAGCAATCGCCCAAAGTGGAACAAACTCAAACCTCCGGGTTGTCGTAGGATCATAGGTCGCTCCTTTCATGCCGCAGTGATCGCAAATCGATTTCGAACCGTGCCGTGCTCGGAGCGTGAACTCGATCTGGCCTGTTTTGGTCATGCGTGCCTCGGAATACACGAAGCCCTTTTGCTTTTCT
>JBIKLJ010000396.1:0-3014 GCA_044359895.1 Pirellula sp. | reverse complement strand
GCCTACTTCGCCACGGGATTCGCAGCCTGCATGCTTGCCCATAGCCAGACCCCATGGCCGGGCATGCTTCAGATTGCTTCCCAATTCGGTGCCTATGGCGTCAGCTTCTTGGTCATGATGCTCAGCGCTGTTGGCTATCAATGGATCCAAGCCATAGGTGTGCATTATCGTTGGCTTCCACCAGAAAAGACGAAAGGCAATTGGGCTGTCCGGCTCGTTCATTCCCTCGTAATCCTGGCCGTGGTCTTGGCATCATTGGCATACGATCGATCGTATCAAGCTTGGATCGATTCGCAGAAGCCAATTAAGCCGCTTGGACGCATCCTATTGATTCAAGAGAACATGCCCACGATCTTTGATGGTGACTCTAGTGATTCCCAAATTGGATGGCAGCGATACGAACAACAGACGTCCTTGGCGGCCAAGTCCCTTGGTCCGCAAGAAAGCGTGGACCTCGTGGTTTGGCCTGAAAGCACTTTCAATGGAGGGATACCTCGATTGGACTGGGACAAAAGCCCGGGCGTTCCTCCCGAGTTCGAAGAATCGGAATCGGAATTCGAGTATCGATTTTCCCAATTCAATTCCAACTATCAGTTCAAGCTGAATCGTATCTTCGATTCCTTCTCAGGGCAGCTCCCGTTTCTCTTGGTTGGATCGGACGTGCTGAAAGTGCGCAACGGAATACTCGAGCGTTACAATTCAGCGCTCTGGATCGACCCTGAACAGCTCAGTGCCGTCGAGTATTATGCCAAAGGCCATCTCGTTATGTTTGGGGAATACATCCCTGTGGTTTCTTGGTTTCCCAAGTTACTTGCAGCTTTTGGAATGGGGCAACTCGCTTCCGGAGAGACCGCTGCCAACTGGCATCTTCCTTCCGGCGCTGTCGTGTCCCCCACCATCTGTTTTGAAAACGTATTGCCGCATGTGGTCCGATCCCGCATTGTAGCTTCTAAGAGCTTTGGAGACCCACCTGATATTTTGATCAACATTACCAATGACGGTTGGTTTCGAGGTTCGAGTATTTTGAATCATCACTTGGCCAACGGAGTTCTGGCAGCCGTCGAAAATCGGCGACCTATGCTGATTGCAGCCAACCATGGAATCTCCGCATGGATCGACGGAACCGGCCGGGTTCAACGCGCGTTGGCCCCGTTGGAAGCTGGCTTTATCGCTGCCGAACCCATCCCCGACGGCCGTTGGGGGCTGTGGCAATCGATTGGCGACTGGCCCGCTCGTATCTTGGCATTGTTTGCATTCGCCCCTGCAATCGAATGGTTATCGCGCCGCTTTCTGAGAAGGCGAGAAGTGGAAAGGTAATTGTCGCTGTTGTTTAGAGATCAAGGGTTTTCGTCCCGACAATAACAACAACGAGAAATCAACTTGTTTGTTGCGTTCTTCGATTTTGAAATCGGTCGTATCGTGCCCCCATGGGAGAACTTGGGATGGGGGATTGCTGCAAGCTTCATGAACAGTTGAGGACAACTGTTCGACATTGTTTCAAAGCCGCGTCTAATGCCAGTTAATCACTGGCCTATACCTCGGCAAGCAGCGCGGAGCGCAAACTTCGGTTCCTTGATCTTTGGTAACTGCATGGCATCGTAGCGGTCGGCGCAAAAAAGAGAGAAGCGATTTCCTAATTTCTGCCGGTGGGTGGCTAAGGCGACGTCGGGAGAATTGTTCTGAGCGGATAAGTGCCCCAAGCAAGCCCATTGCAATTGGCTTGCATCGCATGTGTCAAGAAGCTCGGCAGCATCTGTGTTGGATAGATGTCCACGCTTGCCCGAAATGCGATTCTTCAAGTGCTGCGGATAAGGGCCAGTGCGTAGCATTTCATCATCGTAGTTGCTTTCGATAAGGACCGCGTCCAAAGTGCCTATCACTTCTTGAATTTCGGGGAAGACGTGGCCTAAGTCCGTAAACAAACCAAATCGATGTCCAGTATGTACGTCTTCGATCACAAAGCAAACGCCGTCGATAGCATCATGAGGAGTTTTCAAGGTTTCGATTCGCAGCGAACCAATCTGGAACGGCTTGCCAGATACGAAATGATTGGGACTGCCCATGCTGCCAGTCGACGGCTTCGCTCGAGTTGCATTCCAGGTTCGCAAATTGGCGTAAACAGGTAGACCGAATTTTCGATGAAACACTCCGACACCACTGATGTGATCGGAATGTTCGTGTGATAGCACCAGGGCGTTGCAGTCGCGAATGTCATAGCCATATTTGGCCAGACGCATCTGGGCGTTGCTGCCGCTGATGCCAGCGTCAAAAAGCAAACGGGTCTCCCCACTTTGCACGAATATGCAATTGCCGGCACTTCCTGATTGCAGTGTAATAACTTCCATGGATGTAGTGTAACGAGCCAATGGGATGAGAGAAAGTAAGCTTGAAAATTGGCTTGGTGTCGTGGTGGTTTAAGCTTCAGTATCGAGTTTCCGTTACCGTGCGGTTGAGAGGCGAACCGGGTGGTATACTGACTCACACGGCGTCAACCAAGAACTTGGGGCAACTTTCTCCAAGTAAATTACCAAGGTAATTCTCGAGTGCAGTCAATTGAAAACTCCTGACAAGCGAACGGAAGCCGATGATCCCCGAATGATTGCGGGAACAGATGTTTGGGTTGTTGGAAGCGTTGCTTGTTTTTTTGACTTAGCCATCAACTATTCAAGCGAGAGATCAAGCTCGCGAATTGCGGTGATTTCTACCGGTTTGCCGTAATTGGCTTTGATTCCGATCTATCGAAGAATCCGAAGTAAGGAATTCGTGTTGGGCATTGGTGCAAGCATCGCAATGCTAGTGCTTAAAATCAGGTTGTGGTATATGGCTGACGAAGCCGATTGACAAATCCGAATTGATTCGTGCCAGTCAACAATGGGGGGCCGTACAATCTCGCAAAGCCTAACTCGGAAATGGGAACTAGATAGAACATAGTCCAGGTTCACGGGGCGGCTATGTTCTTTCAATCGGATGCTGAGTTGAGAAACGAGGTGAGAGACTGAAGTGAGATGCTAGGC